>JBDTNA010000091.1:0-9808 GCA_039933985.1 Gemmatimonadales bacterium
GACTCAGTTGTTCCGCGAAAACTGTCACCGGTCACCAGTTCTGGGTCACCAGTCATCGGCGAGGGGGTTGCTCTGATAACCGAGGCTTTCTCGAGCGGCTCGGTCGGATCCTACCAGCTACAGGCAGCAATCGCGGCTGTGCACGACCAGGCGGGGAATGTCGAGGACACTGACTGGCCAGAGATCCTCGCGCTATACGGACTGCTCGAAAAAATGTCTGACAACCCGATGGTGTCGCTCAACCGGGCGATCGCAGCCGCGATGGTGAATGGGCCAGCAGTCGGCTTGGAGATGTTGAAGTCGCTCGACAGTGATCCGCGACTGAGTGGTCACTATCGCCTCGATGCGGTGCGGGGACACTTATACGAGCGGCTGGGCGACATGCAGACAGCGATCCGCCACTATCGCGCCGCGGCCGAGAGGACGGCGAGTCTGCCAGAGCGGGATTACCTCAACCTCAAAGCGGCGCGCCTGGCTGCGAACGGTTAGAAGCCGGTCAAAAGACTGGAGGTCTGAAACTGCGCCGAAACTGGGGGCGTAGTCGGATTAGACCCTGAAGCCTCACCTCGACCCGCGGCCTATGATCCGAAAAATTGTCCGAACCGCATTAGCGGTCGTTCCCGCATTCGCTGCCGTTCCGGCGATTGCGCAGAGCCGCTCCCTCGATCTCACAGTCAATAACGTCGGAATCAGCATCGGCGACTCACGGCGAATCACCGGCCTGAGGCTGAACTTCCGCGATCTCGACATGAGAGAGGTCAATGGAATCAACGCGACGATCTGGTCGCCCTACCAGCCGGCGCGTGGGACAGTCCGCGGACTGGCGCTCGGTCTCCCGCTAACGGGCGCAAAGCGCATCGAAGGACTCGCTATCGGACTGTTTGGTATCGGCGCGGATGAGACCATTCGAGGACTTTCAATCGGCGGGATTGGAATGGGTGCCGGCGAAGACATCCAGGGAATCGCGATCGGCGGCATTGGCATGGGTGTTGGCCAGGACATTCGCGGTGCCGCACTCGGCGGAATCGGAATGGGCGTCGGCGGTGATCTGCAAGGCATCGGGATCGCCGGAATCGGGCTCGGTATCGGTGGCAGCTCGCGAGGCATCCTGATCGGCGGAATCGGCGCCGGTGTTGGCGGAGACATGGAAGGCCTCTCGATTGCCGGAATCGGGGTAGGAGCCGGAGGAAGTGTGAAAGGCCTCACCATCACCGGAGTTGGAATGGGAGCCGGTGGTGATGTCACCGGAGTTCAGATCGCTGGAATTGGATTGGGCGCCGGTGGAACGCTCAAGTGGGTGAGCATCGCAGGCATTGGAATTGGTGCGCCGCGTATCGAAGGATTCGCCGCCGCTGCTGCTGTCGGATCAGAAAACGTGCACGGTGTCGTGTTCGCTCCGATCTACTTCAAGATCGCCGACGGTGGCCAGATGAGAGGAGTGAACATCAGCGCGTACAACGATGTTCGCGGAACTCAGCGGGGACTGGCAATCGGGCTGTTCAACTTCGCGCGAGAGCTCGATGGAGTGCAGGTCGGGCTGATCAACTACGCCGGGAACAAGTCGCGGGGGACGCGGATACTTCCAATTGTGAATTGGGCACGGGCCCGATAGAAAGCAAGTCAAACATCGACAACCGCGGATCCGGGATCCCAGAAGCACAGTTGATTGATCCGAGAGAGCGCGTGGCTTAGCGCTCTCTCGACACTTGCAGCTGCAAAGTGGTTCCGCAACGCTGAGCGGCAAACGCCAGTGTTGAAAGTGACCGATTTCAAAAAGCTGAAAGTCTGGCAGAAGTCGCACATGATGGTTTTGGGGATCGATCGCCTTATCGGTGAGATCCGAGGCGCCAAGTACTCAGCGCTCAGGAGCCAGCTCCTCAGGTCCGCGATGTCGGTTCCGGCGAACATCGTAGAAGGTTCCGGACAGAAAAGCGCGCGGGAGTTTGCGCGCTTTGTTCGTATTGCGCTGAATTCCAGCACGGAACTCGAGTATCATCTGATCTTGGCGCGGGATCTCCAAGCAGTTCGCGCCGAACCATGCCTTACCTCGATAAGCGAAGTGATCGAGGTGAGAAAGATGCTTTATGGATTGCTTCGTTACTTACATGGACGTTCAGGTGAGAACAATACGGCGCCGTGATGGCCGCTTGACCTCGGATCCGGCATCTCTGCTTCCGGGATCTCGGATCCGTGACTTTAGAAGTGGCCCGTCCTCACAGGCATGGGTAGCATTACCACATGTGGAAATGGCTGGGTGGCTGTCTTCTTTTGATAATCGTTCTCATCGCCGGTGCGATGATCTGGGGCTACCGGACGATGAAAGAATCGCTCGCGCCGGACGGATCGGCGAGTGTCACGATCGCCGGACCGCCGGAGCGCGTGTTCGCGTCGATCGCTCACGGCGATTCGGCCGCAACATGGATGGCCCAGGGAAGCACGATACTGCCATCACGCCACGGCCCGCTCGTTTCGGGCGATTCGCTGCGCATCGAAACCAATACGAGACTCCCCGCTCCGCAGCAGACGATAATCTGGCGCGTAAAAGAAGTCGTTCCCAATCAGCTGCGCGTTCTCGAGCTGTTAAGCGATTCCACTCACGGCGTTCTGGCCACGCGACGCGATTCGATCTCCGCAGTCGGTGATTCTACGCGCGTCGTAACGAAGATTCTTTCGTCGATGCTCGACTCAGTGACGAGAGGCCAGAACAAGTCAAAAGCGAAATCGGCAGATGGCCTTACCGCAATGGCACCCGAGTTCCTGATGGCAATGTTCAGGATGCAGTCGAAGCTCGAGCTGACACGTTTGAAGGGTCGAATCGAAGGAGTCAAAAGACCGATTCGCTGAAGGCTCGACCAATCACCGTTACAATCGAGTTAGCATCGCGACCTTGACTCACAAATGTGTGCCCCTAGCGTTTCACGGATACGCCGGCGCTCTCATTTGCATTTGAACAATTACGTGCAATGAACGCCGCAATCGGAGGCGTCATGAAAGTCAGTGTCACTATGCGTGTGATCGGGCGAATCGCAGTTATCGCCCCCCTCCTCGTTCTCCCGTTGACTGTGGCCGCTCAAGGCGTAACCACGGCATCGCTCACCGGAGTCGTTACGAATGATCAGGGAGCGCCGCTCCCGATCGCGAACGTCGTTGCGGTGCACGTGCCGAGCGGTACGCAATACCGCGGCGTTGTAACGTCGAGCGGGAGATACAACCTCCCCAACATGCGCGTCGGCGGGCCGTATCGCGTGACAGTCAGGTCGCTCGGGTTCGAGCCGAAATCGGAATCGGACGTAAACCTCGGATTGGGCCAGCAGATCCGCCTTGATTTCCAGCTTAAGCGCCAGGCTCTCGAGCTTTCTGGAGTTACAGTCACGGCAGACAGGGACGAAGTTCTGAACGCCGGCCGGACTGGCGCTTCGTTGAGAGTCAGCGAGCTGAAAGCCGCGGTGACGCCGTCGATCAAGCGCAGCACGCGCGATCTCACCAAGCTCGATCCGCGAAGCGACGGCAACATGTCCTTCTCCGGAAAGAACTGGCTCTACAACAACATTTCTCTCGACGGATCGTACTTCAACAATCCGTACGGCCTAGACGATCCATCGCCGGGCGGTCAGGCGAACGCCGAGCCGGTTCCTTTCGACGCCATCGCCGAGCTTCAGGTTTCGCTCGCGCCATTTGATGTGCGCGAGGGCGGATTCACCGGCGCCAACGTCAACACCGTCACGAAGAGTGGAACGAATGAGCTTCGCGCGACTGCGTACACCTTTGCGCGCAACGACGCATTTCAGGGCAACACCGTCAGCGGAACCAAGGTCATTGCCAATCCCGATCTGAGCTACAACCAGAGCGGCGCGTCCGTCAGCGGTCCTATCATCAAGGACAAGCTGTTCTTCTATGTGAACGGAGAGATCGAGCGTACGAAAGATCCCGGCTCGAATTTCATCGCTCGCACCGGCAGCGCATCGGGACTTGGCGTGTCACGCGTCGAAGCCAGTGTGATGGACGCCATCCGGCAAAGAATGATCTCGAGCTATGGCTACGACCCGGGTGAGTATCAGGGATACTTCTTCCACACCGACAACGACAAGCTGATCGCGAAGCTCGACTGGAACATGGGCAGCAACCAGACGTTGAGCTTCCGCTTCAACTACCTGAACGCAAAACGCGACCTTGGACCACATCCGTTCGTGCTCAGCTTCGGAAATACGGGGCGAGGTCCGAATGAGTCTAGCCTTCCGTTCTACAAGTCGGGCTACGCCATCAACAACGACCTCCAGTCGTACGCGCTCGAGCACAACAGCCGATGGTCCCGCTTCGCCAACCGATTCTTCGCGAGCTACAACCGCTTCCGCGATTTCCGCGAGCCGTTCAGCGAGGATTTCCCGACGATCGATATCGGTGAAGGCGGTGTGACATACACGACTCTCGGTCACGAACCGTTCTCGATCAACAACGTTCTCGATCAGGATGTTATTCAGCTCACCAACAACCTGAGCTACTTCCGCGGCAAGCACGTTTTCACGGCCGGCGGAAACTTCGAGTCGTTCAAGTTCTTCAACTCGTTCAACATCTTCCGGCACGGCGTGTTTTTCCTTCCGGAGTTCATTCCAGTCGGCAGCCAGTTCGGCTCCCTGGCCGAATTCTTCGGGGCGACAACCGGCGCGAACAAGAAAGATTTTCTCTCGATGATCGGAAGCGGCCCCTTCAAGGGCGAGATCATTCATGTCGGCCAGCTTTCCTTCTATGGTCAGGACGAGCTGCTGGCCACCGATCGCGTGAAGCTCACATTTGGCGTCCGCGTGGACTTCCCGATGTACTTCACCGACCCGGTAGACAATCCTTACTCGAGATCACTGATCGCTCTCGACGAGAATCGCCAGAGCGAAAAAGTCGACCAGAGCAAGCTGCCGGACACGAAGCCGATATTCTCTCCGCGTATAGGGTTCAACTGGAACGCGGTCGGCGACCGGAAAACGCAGGTTCGCGGCGGTACGGGAATTTTCACCGGTCGCGTGCCGTTCGTGTGGATCGGCAACGTCATTTCCAATCCGGGAGCCAATCCAAATCTGTCCGCGCCCAACGCGCCAATCAAAACGAGGAAGGGCGCGACCCTTCAGCCGTCTTTCGATCTCAACGCGATGGATCCGGATTTCGAGTGGCCGCAATCGTGGACAACCGATCTCGGAATTGACCAGCAGCTGCCGTTGGGATTGCTCGGGACAGTTGAAGTCATGTACTCGAAGGATCTCAAAGGCGTGTACGTTCGCAACTCCGACCTTCGTGCGCCCCTTCGGAATCTTCCCGACGGCCGCCCGTACTACGGCGGATTCGGCAACAACGAGCTCAATCCCGACGGCGGCGCCGGCATTTATGTCATCGACAACACCGATGACGGCTACTCATTCAACGTAACCGGGCAGCTTCGCAAGATTTTTTCGGCCAACGCCGAAGCAAGCCTCGGCTACGGTTACAACGATGCGAAGAATTCGCTTCGGTCGTCCGAGATCGCGAGCGTGCTGTGGTCGTCTCAGCCGAACAGCGGCGATCCGAACCGGCCCGAGCGCAGCTTCTCCGAGTTCGGGCAGAAGCATCGATTCGTTCTGTCCGGGTCGTATTCAAAATCCTGGTCCGAGATGCTGCGCACGCAGGTCGGCGTGTTCGGCGAGCTGGCAGAAGGAAATCGATTCGCCGGCGCCGGCGGCAACCGTTACTCGTTCATCTACGCGGGCGACGTGAACGGCGACGGTCAGGGAGGAAATGACCTGATCTACATCCCTCGCGATCAGAACGACATTCTTCTCGACCCACTCGGAAGCATTTCCGCTGCCGACCAGTGGACCCGTCTCAACGCGTTCATCGAGCAGGACAACTATCTGAGCAAGCACCGCGGCCAGATCGCCGAACGTTTCGGCGCGGTCAATCCGTGGTACAGTAATCTCGACCTGAGAGTGCTTCAGGACATCAACTTCAATCGGGGCGGACAGAAGCACGGCTTCCAGATCACACTGGACGTCATGAACGTCGCGAATCTGGTGAATTCCGATTGGGGAGTTCGGAAGGTCGCGAGCTCGTCGGCGACATCACCATTGTCGTTCGTGAGGTTCAACGGAGCGGGCGCGCCGGTATTCAACTATATCGGGCCGTCTGCCACGTACGTGGATGACCCGGGATTGCTCTCGCGCTGGCGTGCACAGCTCGGGGTTCGAGTTCTCTACAACCGCTAAACGCTAAAAACCTTACCACGGATTACACGGATCATACTGAGGCACGGATTGAACACGGACAAAACGAGACTTTGGGTTTGGTTTTTTCCAAATGTCTGTTTTTTTCCGTGATCCAATCCGTGCCTTCCGTGTAATCCGTGGTAAAGCTTTTTCGTCTCTATGTGTCTAGCTCAGCGCTCAGCTTCGGCTCCCCGGGCGCACTTTGACCGAGAATTCGCGCGACGATCTTATCGCCGTGATACCGCCCGTTCTCGATGAAGACTTTGTTCGCATCGAAACCCGCGACGACAACACCGGCGATGAAGATTCCGGGGACCGAGGTCTCGAGCGTTGCGGGATTGTGCTCGGGAATTCCCGTCTTTGTATCGATGGGAACGTTCGCCGCTCGAAGCAGATCTACCATCGGGGCAAATCCGGTCATCACGTACACGAACGTCGCGGCAAGCTTCTCGATTCCCTGCGGTCCGGTGAGTACTACTCCGTCACTCTCGATCTCCTTCACGCGACTGCCCCACCGAACACCGATCTCCCCTTCCTTCGCACGGTTCGTGAAATCCGGAAGCACCCATGGCTTGATCTTCTTGTCGAAGTTTGGCCCGAAGTGCACCAGGGTTACGCGCGCACCAGATCTCCAGAGATCAAGAGCAGCTTCCGCAGCCGAATTCCCTCCCCCAACGACGACGACATCCTGGTCGAATGCCTCGTGTCCTTCTCGATACACGTGCGCGACATGCGGCAGACTTTCACCGGGCACGCCGAGGTAGTTCGGTGATCCAAAGTATCCGGTGGCGACCACGACAGCTTTCGCTCGCGTGTCGCGATTGGCTCCGCCTCGCAGCGTGGAATGAACAATGAACCCTTCGTCGGTTTTCTCGATCGAGGTCACTCGCTCGTACTGCCGAAGCGCAACTCCAAAGTGTTTCACCACTGCCCTGTAGTAGGCTAGTGCGTCGCGACGCGTTGGTTTCTCAGTCGCGATGACGAACGGCATCTCGCCGAGCGAGAGTTTCTCGGCCGTCGAAAAGAATCGCGCGTAAGTCGGATAGTGCGCGATCGTACTGACGACCGCGTTCGCTTCGATCACGACGGCCGAGAGTCCGGCGAGTTGCGCGGATATTGCGGCTGCGAGACCGCAGGGTCCGCCGCCGATCACGACGAGGTCCATCTCGCCGTTGTTCTCGAGTCCCACTTTCGATCGCTCAGTCATTCGCTACAAGATGGCACAGGAAGGCGGCCGCACGAAGCGCGGCCGGGAAAGGCATAATTTCGCGTGTTACTTCAGCCAATTCTTACACGTCGAGACAGCTCATGCGAATCGCCGCCAGAATCTTCCTGATTACGCTGCTGGTCACCGCCGCAGACCCTGGCCTGCAGGCGCAGGACTCCCCGATCCAGAAAGGCTCAATTCAGATCGGCGGGACGGGCATGAACGGCAGGTTCAGAAGAGCTCGTGCCTTCGGGAACGGCGATCGCAATAACAACAAGATCCGGAACGGCACCGCCGGGGAAGCGTCGAGCGACTCGAACACGTACGGCATTCAGTGGGGAATAACAGCCTTCATCTTCTGAGATTCGAAGCAGGGACTAGCGGGCCGCAGCAAGCGGTTTGCTTTTTTGCAGCTCGGCAAGACGTTTTCGAGCTGACGTCACCTGGGGCTGAAGGTCGCGATCGGCCTCCTTCCACAGCATTACAAACTGCTCGAGACGCTTGATGGATGTCGTAACATCGCCGCGCTCCGCGTAGAGGTCCGCGAGGCGACGCAGCACGACCGCGCGCCATGGGCCATCTACAAACACGCGACCCGGATCGCCAGTCGACAGAAATCGCTCGTAGACAACAAGCGCCGAGTCGGGCTGTGCTGCGGCTTCGTATGCTCGTCCAAGCCAGGGAAGAGCACAGACGCGACAGGCATTGTCCGAAAACGTGAATGACGAACTCGCGTATTTCAGGGCTCCGATGGCGGCTTCGGGTCTGTTCTCCGCCAGAGCGACAGCGCCTCGCGCAAGCGAGAGCTCCGGATACCTTGCTGCTTCCATGTCGGAGTCCAAAGCGGATTCGATGGCCTGGAGCTCGTGACGGGCGTCCACCGCTCGACCGGCCAAAGACAGCGCGAGCACGGGACCGACGAACCGGTCGGCTGGATCACCACTATGGAATGCGGCGTCAGCGAGTACGGCGTTCAACCTCTTTGCCGCAGACTTGCGGTCCGTCGCGAGAAGCATGGTTGCCGCAGCCGCGGCAGATTCGCGTACAGGAGAAAAATCAGGCAACGCCGCGCGGCTTTCCGCGCCCCGGGGACGTACTCCCAAAGTGGCGAATGCTTTCGCCATCTGCCCGCGAGACAGCTGGCTGTACGCGAGAATCTGCATATCTCCCTCATAGGATTCCCCACGTGGCGAAGCATAAAACTCGGCGGAGTCAAATGAGGCGGCGGCGGAATACAGCAGCGCCATCAGGCGGCGCGTCTCGCTCGACGAATTCAATCCGGTGGAACTCTTGTGCATGCTCAACAGCTCGCGCCCTGTGACGATCGCCTGATCCACCTGCCCTGCATATATGGCCGCAATGGGCAAATCAGCCCGTCCAGTCGAATCGAGCTGCCATCTCTTCAATGCGGTTTCGCGGCTGTGCGCGTGTCGTCCGAGAAAATTGTCGAGTATGCCGATTTGATTCAGCGCCCATAGGCGTTTGGGGTCGAGCTTCCACACCGCTTCCGCCTCGTCAAGAGCGCGGACGTAATCGCGCAATACCAGGTGAAGCGTGGACAGCGCATAGAATCTCTCGACATCGGTTAGATGGTCGCTGAACCGCTCAGCCCGACGAAGCGAGCGAATCGACGCATGAACCGAGTCGAGCAGGTAGAGCTTGATCCCGAGAAACCGATGGGCCATCGCGAAAGTCGAATCGTCCGCGATCGCCTCGCGCAACAGACTCAACGTGTGTTGTGACGTCGCCTTTCCAGCGCGGGTCTCGTCCTGGGCCTGAGTAAAGAGCTTCAGTGCACGAAGTGACCGCGTTGTGACCTGCGCGAGAGGGCGTACCGAGTCGAGCGCGGATGCAGATTCGCCGATCGTTCTGCGAAGGGACTTCGAGAGCCTGTCAATTGCCGGAATCAGCAAATCGTCAGAGCCCGCCGTCTCGCTAAGGGTAAGCAGCTCTTTTCCCGTCGGCGTCGTAACGCGCGCCGAAAGCACATATCCCTTCCCGACAGGTGTGATCGCTCCGCCGAGAACGGCTTCGTATCCGCTCCGTATTGCAAGGTCCTGAGCGAGCTGGCGATCGAGGCGCGATGTGACGGGAAGCTGCATGAGGCGCAACGACCGATCAACCTCAACGCGGGACACGACACTTACCGCATGCGAATAACCAAGGGATGTCCGAAGCATTTCCGATACGGCACGCGCCGAGAGACTGTCGCGAGGCTGAGCGTCGAAATCGCCGACGAGTATCTGATCACCATGCGACAATTTCTCCGATGCAGTTTTCGACTCGGACCGGCCACTGTTCGCTCCCAGTATGAGCAGGTATCCGCCCGCTGCTGCCGCGAAAAGGCCGGAGGTAACCCACACTTTGACATTGCGGC
>JBDTNA010000092.1:0-9743 GCA_039933985.1 Gemmatimonadales bacterium
AAGCAGCGACCGGTTTGCTCCCGGTCGACTGGGCATCGCCCGAATCCGGGGTCAAGGGCATGAGAGTCCCGATAAGCAGAATGAACGTGAGATTGCGCACGTCCGGATGATCGCTCCGGGCGACGACAGTTTCTGTCGGGAGTACCTCGCGATCGGCGTGCGGGAATCCCTTTCATCTATTCCCGCCAGAATCCGAGAGGACGAGCAGTACGTTCCTATGTGGGCCAATTACCTTTAATGGCCCACCCTAAACCAAGCTCCATCAGCATGAAGATGATCCGCACGATTGCGCCTGGCCTCGCAGGCCTGGTGTTCCTCACCGCATGCGCAACAAACGACGCGCAGCCAGCTATACCTCCGACCGTAAGTGCGCCCGCGCTCGATCCGGTCCAGGTCATCGCGGTCGACTCCGCGACACTTGCTGCTCGCGCAAAGGCAGACAGCGCAAAACCGCCGGCGATCACGGTTCCTGCAGTGGCCGGACGCAACAAGCGCGACAGCCTCGCTCTCGTCTCGGCCGTTCGTGCCGGCATGAAAGACACACGGTGGCCGGTAAAGACCGCCGATCCACTTCCCGGCTCGCTGCTTCCCGGCAAGAGAATCATCGCCTACTACGGCAATCCCCTCTCGAAGAAGATGGGAATCCTCGGCGAGATTCCGCCGGATGCGATGCTTGCGCGACTGGACAAGGAAATCGCTGCGTGGAATCGGGCGGATCCATCAACCCCGGCTCTGCCAGCGCTCCATCTTATAGTAGTGGTCGCACAGGGCGCGCCCGGACGAGACGGCAAATATCGCCTTCGCATGCCCGACACGCTGGTCGAGCGCGTGTACTCCTGGGCGCAGAAGAGAAACGCGGTTCTCTTCCTCGACATACAGGTCGGCAAAAGCAATGTGCAGGCGGAAGTGCCGCGTCTCGAGCAGTTCCTGAAGCGGCCCAACATTCATCTCGGACTAGATCCGGAGTTCTCGATGAAGTTCGGCGATCCGCCTGGACGGAAGATCGGGACGATGAGCTCGGAAGACGTGAACTGGACGGTCAACTATCTGTCCAATCTCGTGAAGACCAACAACCTTCCGCCGAAAGTTCTCGTCGTGCATCGCTTTACCAGGAACATGCTGACCGACACAAAGGCAATCCGGCTCGATCCCCGAGTGCAGGTCGTGGTCAACATGGACGGCTGGGGCGCTCCGTGGCTCAAATTCGATTCATATCGCGACTACGTTGTGCGTGAGCCCGTGCAGTTCACAGGCTTCAAGCTGTTCTATCACAACGACACGAAGAAGGGTGAGCCACTGCTCACGCCAGGTGAGCTTCTGCTGGTAACACCCAAGCCGGCGTACATCCAGTATCAGTAGATGCCCATCGCGACGGTCAATCCGGCAACCGGAGAGACGCTTCGAACCTTTGATCCTCTCTCCAAGAGCGAGCTGGACGCGCGATTGTCCAAAGCTGCCGAGGCGTTCAGAAAGCATCGGCTGACGTCGTTCGAGAAGCGCGCAGAATGCATGCGCCGCGCAGGCGAGATTCTGATCGACGAGAAGGATCATTTCGGCAGGCTCATGACCGTCGAGATGGGCAAGCCGATCAAGGCAGCGATTGCCGAAGCGGAGAAATGCGCGACTGCCTGCTTCTACTATGCGGACAACGCCGCGACGCTCTTGAGCGACCACTCTGCCTCGACAACCGGCGGTAGCGCTCGCGTCTATTTCCAGCCAATCGGTACCGTGCTCGCGGTGATGCCGTGGAATTTTCCGTTCTGGCAGGTGTTTCGTTTTGCCGCGCCGGCGCTGATGGCAGGCAATGTCGGTCTGTTGAAGCATTCATCGAACGTTCCACAGTGTGCACTTGCTATTGAAAGCGTCCTCCGGCGCGCTGGATTCTCCGAAGGTGTGTTCCAGACTCTACTCGTTGGGTCGCGTGAAGTCGCGGGAATCATCGCTGATGATCGAGTAGCCGCGGTTACACTCACTGGAAGTGAAGGAGCAGGCCGCTCCGTTGGCGAAGCCGCCGGACGCGCTCTCAAGAAAACAGTTCTCGAGCTCGGCGGAAGCGATCCGTTCATAGTGATGCCGAGCGCTGATATCGCGAACGCGGCGGAAACTGCGGTGACCGCGCGCATGATCAACAACGGGCAGTCGTGCATCGCTGCCAAGCGCTTCATTGTTCATGAGACCGTGTACAGCGAGTTTCTCGATCGATTCGTGAAGGGCGTCGAAGCGATCAGGATTGGGGACCCGATTGACCCTGAAACAGAGCTCGGTCCGCTGGCGACGGAATCGATTCGCGACGAGCTCGCGAAGCAGGTTGAAAAGACTGTGTCGCTGGGAGCCACAGTGCTTTGCGGTGGAGAGCCGCTCGATCGCCCCGGTTTCTACTATGCGCCGACGGTTCTCGTAGACATTCCCGAAGGAAGCCCGGCTGACGATGAAGAGCTGTTCGGTCCGGTTGCGTCGGTGTGGAGTGTCAAGGATATCGACGAGGCAATCGATATCGCGAACAGCACGCGGTTTGGACTTGGCTCGAGTGTATGGACGAGCAATCCGGCTGAGCGGGAGCGCTTCATCCCTGATATCGAGGCGGGCATGGTGTTCATCAACGGGATGGTGGCGTCGGAGGCAGGCCTACCGTTCGGCGGCGTGAAGTCTTCCGGCTACGGACGAGAACTCGGCGAATTCGGTATTCGCGAGTTCGTGAACATCAAGTCAGTGAAGGATCCCGCGCAATCGGAGACGCGTTCGGACACCGAATAGTTTAGTATCTACATGATACTAATACCGGGCGAATCTGGAGAGGGCGAAAGGATCAAATCCAAAGAACAAAACCCAAAAGAATACCGCTCGTAGCATGTAGAGCGGATAGAACGGATGTGGAGCAGATAACCCAACTAAAGGTTTGATCTATCCGCTCTGTATCGGTCCAATCCGCTCCACATTTCAACGAGCAGTATTCTTTTGGGTTTTGTTCTTTGGGTTTGTTCTTTTCGATTTTGTTCTTTTGGTTCTTGCTTCGAATCACCAATAGTTGACGCGGTCCCACACATCGATGACCTCATCACCACCATCAACGACGTAGTACTTCGAATGTGCTGCGGCAGTGAGACATGCATGATTGGGGGCAATCCTGACCTTTGTCCCAACTGGTAGCTCATCGAATGGGAGAGGAGTATCGCTCGTCGCAACACCGTGCTCCTGATACACACGCTCTATCACACAACGATTGGCACCGGGTTCGCCGTCCATACCCCAAACCTCACCGTACCCCGCATCGTGTTCTGTCGCCTGAGTCGAACGGTCTTTCGATAGCGCCAACGCGCCAGCATCAACAAGGAACTGATTCTCGTCGACCTTCCTCCCGATGACCGACGCCAGCACCGTCAACGCAATGTCTTCCCTGCTGCACGTGCCTATCTCCGCCTGAAAGACATCCCCAAACATGTAAACGCCCGGCCGCGCTTCCGTCACACCATCGAGCCGCTCCGCATACGTCATCGTCGGTGTCGACCCAACTGACACCACATCGCACGCGAGACCCGCATCACGCAATCGCTCAGCCGCCGCGACAACAGTCTTTCTTTCATGTTCTGCCACGCCCTTGATGCAGTCGATGCTTCTGCAGCTATAGGAATGGCCAGCATGGGTCATCACACCCGCGAGCTTCGATTCGAGGGCACGCGCAACTTCCAGCAGCGCATCGCTCGAAACTTCCACACCAGCGCGATTATCTCCCGAGTTGAGCTCGACGAGAACGCGAAAGTTTCCGGAATGCCGCGCGATTGCTTTCGCCGCGCCGACATCGTCGGTGACGAGCGACACGACTACGCCTCGATCGATCAGCTTCGCAGCACGATCCAGCTTCGTCGGAGGCAACGCCGCAGCGACGAGAATGTCGCGGAATCCGTTGTCAGCGAAGTACTCCGCTTCAGCCAGCGTCGATACCGTGATTCCCCCCGCCTCACCGTCAACGGCCATCCGCGCAACCACCGCCGACTTCGCCGTCTTGAGATGCGGCCTCAGCGCGGCGCCGTTCCTTCGAACGGCACCGCTCATCCGGCTGAGATTCCGATCGAGAATCCCCCTGTCGAGTACGAGACAAGGAGTTTGAAGATCCCCGAGATTCACAACATCACCTGATCGGCCGACCGACCGTCCACGGCACACCCGCAGCGTCGAGACCGCGATACAATGCGGGAAGTTTCGTCGTCAGCAGCGCGTTGAGACGTGTGACCTGCGCCTCGAGATCCTTCATTCCCGAATCGAGCGTCTCGCGCTGAAGCTGCGTCGGCGGCGAGCTCACGTCACCAATCTCTCCCGCAACCTGGTTCACGCGATCCTGAATCGACGGAGCGTACCTGGTTTTGTCGTCCGCGTCGCTTGCCTCACCGCCTCCCCGAACTTTCTTCAGGATATCGTCGATCTCACGGTCAATCGCGGTCGTCTGTCGCGACAGGCTGTCCGCGCCGGCGAGATTCTTGAGCGCATTCTTCACCTCGGTCATCTGGTCCTTCACCAATTCGGCCGAGCGTACGACCGCCTGAACTCTCGCCTGCTGCTCTGCCGCATGAATGCGCATGTCATGCAGCGCGCGATATTCAGCAGCAGTCAGCTGCACCTGAGGATCCTGCGTGACGACAACCTGCGTCTCGACCGAGCTGGCCGCGACGCTGTCCCCTCGACCGCTCAGCGTCAAACGCGCAGTGTAGCGACCGGGCAGAACGAATGATCCCGTCGGTTGGCCGCGATTCCCCGTTGCGCGCGGATTGAAATACGGAGCCGCAAGTCTCAGATCCCACACAGCACGATGCAATCCCGCCTTCGAGCTCACAGTGAGATCGCGAATGCGCCTGTTGGTCGAATCGAAGATCGCAAGCGAAAGTGTACGACCCTTCGGCAGACTGTCCTTCACGTAGTAAGTGAGCTTTGCGCCAAATGGAGGATTCGGCGCGCTGTATGAGCGCTCGCCGAGTGAGCCTGAGCCGCGTTCGCCGCCAGGAAAAGAGCCGTTGTAGTTGAAGAGAAGCGCCGGCTTCACGGGGAAGAGATACATGTTCGCCGCTCTGTCAGCGTCAGCGAGTCGTTCGAGAGGCGTGATGTCGTCGATGATGAAAATGCCGCGCCCGTGTGTCCCGATGATGAGATCGTTCTCGCGCGCTTGAACCTTGATATCGTGAACTGGAACTGTCGGAAGATTGTACTGCAGCTTCGACCAGGCTCGTCCGCCATTGCCGGAGTAGTACGCGCCGATCTCGTTGCCGGCAAACAGAAGCGAGGGTGCACGTGGATGCTCGCGAATCACCTGCACCGACGACACCGGAAGGTTCGACGCGATCGACGTCCACGTCTTGCCGTAGTCCGTGCTCCTGAGAACGTATGGCTTGAAATCGTTGCTGCGATGCCCGTCGAACGTCGCGTACACCGTCCCCTCATTGTGAGCCGATGCAACCACGCGACTCACGTATGTCATGTCGGGAACGCCAGGGAATTTCTCGACCTTCGTCCACGTCGCGCCGCCATCACGCGTGACCTGAATGAGCCCATCATCAGTACCGACGTAGATGAGTCCCTTTTTGAGCGGCGATTCGTCGATCGTGCTGATGTTTCCGAAGTCGGCCGTTCCTGCGTGACGCGCAACCGCATCCTTCGTCCAAACCTTTCCCATCAGCGGAAGCTTGTCGCGATCGAGATGGCGGGTGAGATCACCACCCATCTGCTCCCAGCTGTCACCACGATTTGGGCTCTTGAAGAAATACTGCGCGCCGAAGTACACGGTGTTGTGATCGTGCGACGAGATCACGATCGGCACGCTCCAGTTGTAGCGAAGGTTCGGGTCGCCGATCTTCGCCTGCGGCCGGATGCTCTTCTGCTCTCCGGTTCTCACGTCATAGCGAACGATTCCACCATTCTGCGATTCCGCATACACAGTGTTTGGGTCGGTCGGATCGATCGCCGAATAGAATCCGTCGCCGCCAGCCGTCGCAAACCAATCGCCGTTCGTGATTCCCTGGCTGTTGCGCGTCTGGCTCGGCCCACCCCAGCTGTTGTTGTCCTGAAGTCCACCGTACACGTAGTAGAACGGCAGGCGATTGTCTGTCTCGATCGCGTAGTACTGCGCGATCGGAAGATTGCTGACGAAGTCCATCGTCTGACCGCGATCGTGACTCATGTACACACCACCGTCGTTTCCGACAACGAAGTGATCGGGATCCATCGGATCGATCCACATCGCGTGATAGTCAACGTGGGCAGATTGTCCAATCGCGCGATTCGTCTGACCACCGTCTTCAGACACAAAGATCGGAACTCCCAATTCGTACAACCGTTCCGGATTCTTTGGATCGACGCGGATCTGCGACATGTACCAGGGGAACTGGAAGTACGTGCCCTTCTTCGTCCAGCTCGCGCCGAAATCATCGGAACGATACACCTCGGTAGTATTCGTCTCCATCGACGCGTAAATCGTCCTCGGTTGAGATCTCGAAACCGCGAGACCGATGCGCCCGATATCGCGCTTCGGCAATCCTTCAGTCAGCTTCGTCCACGTATCACCACCATCGGTGGACTTGTAGATAGCTGTCTCTGGTCCGCCACCTACGAAGCTGTACGCCTTGCGCTGACGTTGAAGCGAAGCGGCATACATGACATTCGGATCCGTCGGATCCATCACGACGTCCGTCACTCCGGTGTGCGGACTGATCGTGAGCACCGCTTTCCACGTCTTGCCACCGTCGACGGTTTTGTACAGACCGCGCTCACCGCCGTCTGCCCAGAGCGGACCCACTGCTGCGACATACACGATGTTTGGGTTCGTCGGATGCACAACAATGCGACCGATGTGCTGCGACGTGCGAAGACCCATGTGCTGCCAGGTTTTTCCGCCATTCTCTGATTTGTAGACCCCATCACCCCACGACGAGCTGCGCTGGTTGTTCGCTTCGCCCGTTCCGACCCATACGATCTCGGGATTGCTCGGCGCAATCGCAATGTCACCTATCGATGACGTCGTCTCGTTGTCGAATATCGGCTCCCATGTCGTTCCGGCATTGTTCGACTTCCACACTCCGCCCGATGCCGACGCCGCATAAATCAAACGGCCGAGTCGGTTGCCGATTCTCGATTCCGGTCCTTCGGCCACCGCGAGATCGACAATGCGTCCGCTCGTGACAGCCGGACCGATAGGCCGCCACGCAAATTCAGACAGCATCGCCGAATCGTAGGTTGCCTGATTGAAGGCGATTTTTGGGGCGGGCTTTTCGACTTCCTTCTTTGTTGTTTGAGCCGGGAGAGGAGCTGCCGCTGCGATCAGGGCGAGCGTTGCGAACAGACGAGAATTCATGGCAGACCGGGGTTGGGGCATTTCGAGTTGCAGTTCCGTTTTACCGTCCAGAACCTAACATTCACTATCCCCGGTCCGTCAGATGATCAAACCCAAATGCCCGATCAACTAACGCCAGTAAAACCGCTTTCGATTCCCCGCTTCAAGCCAGACGGGGACAGATCGGATTCGCCTCCAGGCCCAAGGCCGCGGTATCCGGGCCAGTACATCGTCGAGGTAGCACGCAATCCGCTCGCGATGCTGATTGGAATGCAGCGCGCGTATGGCGACATCGCGCACTGGAAAATCGGACCGCAGCATCTCTACCTCTTCAATCACCCCGACCTGATTCGCGACGTGCTCGTAACGAATCAGAAGAACTTCCATAAGAGCCGCGGACTCGAGCGCGCGAAGCGACTGCTCGGCAACGGCCTCCTGACCAGCGAAGGCGAATTTCATCTCCGCCAGCGGCGACTGGCTCAGCCGGCATTCCATCGCCAGCGAATTGCTGCTTACGCAGGAACGATGACCGAGTATGCGGGACGCACGAAAGATCGCTGGCGAGATGGCGACACTCTCGACATGCACACCGAGATGATGCGTCTCACCTTGGGCATCGTCTCAAAAACGTTGTTCGATGCCGACGTCGAGTCAGAGGCGGCCGAGATCGGCGAAGCTCTCACTGCGGCGTTCGAGTTTTTCAACGTCGCGATGCTTCCGTTCACGGAGCTGATCGAGAAGCTCCCGCTTCCGGCAGTCCGCCGATTCAACGCAGCGCGCGACCGCCTCGATCGCACCATCTATAGAATGATCGACGATCGCCGCAAATCGGGCGATGATCGCGGCGATCTGTTGTCGATGCTCCTCATGGCCACCGACAGCGAAGGCGACGGGACTGGAATGGACGACGCGCAGCTTCGCGATGAAGCGCTCACGATTTTCCTCGCTGGACACGAGACGACAGCCAACGCGCTCACCTGGACCTGGTATCTGCTCTCGCAGCATCCTGAAGTCGAAAGACGTCTGCACGCCGAGATCGACGACTCGCTGTCGGGACGCGCACCGACGTACGACGATCTCGGGTCACTGCCCTACACACGGATGGTGCTCGCTGAATCGATGCGGCTCTATCCGCCCGCATGGGGAATCGGACGCCGCGCGATCGAACCGTTCGAGGTCAGAGGATTCAAGATCAGCGCGCGTTCGGTGGTGCTAATGAGTCAGTACATCATGCACCGTGATCCACGCTACTTCCCCGATCCTGAGCGATTCGATCCCGAGCGATGGACGCCTGAAGCACAGGCGTCGCGCCCGAAGTTTTCATACTTCCCGTTCGGCGGCGGCACGCGCGTTTGCATCGGCGAACAGTTCGCGTGGATGGAAGGAATTCTTCTCATCGCCTCGCTAGCGCAAAACTGGCGAATGCGTCTAGTGCCAGATCACGACGTGGAGATTCAGCCGCTTATCACGCTTCGCCCGAAACACGGCATGCGAATGACGCTCGAAAAGCGCTGACCAGTCGGCCAGCGCTTTTTTCGAACGACCTACATCAGCTTGCTTTGAATCGCCTGCGCGCGATCGAGGTGAGCCTGGACCGCCGGAGCCGCTTTCTGAATCAGATTCTTCAGCTCCGCGTTCTGCGCCGCGTTCATCGCAGCCGTCGCCGTCTCGAGAAGTGCCTTGTGATAAGTGGCTTCGTTGTCGATGTATGCCTTGTCGAAGTCCTTACCCTTGGCGGCGCCATTGAGCAGCGTCATCGTGCGGTCCATCGCGCCTTTGCTGTCGTCATTCGCCGGAGCTGCAGGGGTGACGCCCAGCTTCTTTGCCAGATCCTGCCCCTGTTGCCTGAGGGAATGGTGATCGCGCATCATCATCTGAGCGAACTCACGGACGTCAGCGCTCGTTCCCTTCTTCGCGGCGACCGATCCCGCCGCGCTGTCGAGCATGTTGGCGTTGTCGAGGATGTAGACGATGTTGGCGTCAGTCAGAGAAGGTGCCGGAGCCGGTGCCGCCATACCGGTGTCGGCCATTCCGGCCGCGGGAGCCATGGCGGTATCTGTGGCCGCATCGTCCTTCTTCGAGCACGCGCCGAGCGCGAGCATCACGCCCAATGCGAGGACTGCCTTTCCGTTGTGATTCGTGGACATTTTTGCCTCCAGGAAATCCTGGATGTAGAGAGGGGTCACTACCAGCCGTTTCGGTGGTGTTAGCGGCAATTTGTACGCCCTCCACCTCATATCGGATGGCATGAACCCCTTCGGGTCCTTAACGTATGGCCAGGGTGGTTCGTCCAATGCGGACAAGGGACCGTCCCGATCGAACACCCATTGGAGGCATGATGCAGAGGATTGCTCTCGTGACACTCGCCGCTTTGTCGCTTTCCGCCTTCATCAGGGCCTTGCGAAACGCCGCATCGGCATCGGGTATGCGA
>JBDTNA010000093.1:0-9695 GCA_039933985.1 Gemmatimonadales bacterium
TGTGCGCGGTGAGACTGCAGCGATCGATCGACATCACCGGCCTGATGAATGGAACGGTTTCGCTCGACAGCCTGGCTCCAGCGGACGCAGAGCCGACGCTGATCGCTGGACGCTGGCTGCGCGAAGTCTGGGATCTCGTCGGACAACTCGGCGATCAGCTCAAGGACGATCTGCCGATCATGGGTCCGGAGCTTTCTGGTGGCGCGATCGTGAACGCAACGACGATCGGCAAGCATCGCATCTATTGTGAAACGGGAGCCGGCATCGAGCCCTTCGTCATACTCGACGCAACCGATGGCCCGATTCTCATTCGCCGCGGCGCGACGATCGCCGCATTCACGCGCATCGTCGGTCCGAGCTACATCGGCGAAGAGTCTCACATCGTCGGCGACGCCGTTCGCGCATGCTCGATCGGCAACGTCTGCAAAGTGCGCGGCGAGATTTCTTCGAGCATTATGCTCGGACATTCCAACAAGGGACACACCGGATTCGTCGGCAGCTCCTATATTGGGCGCTGGGTAAACCTCGGCGCTGGCACTACGACGAGCAATCTGAAGAACACGTATGGTCCTGTTCAGTTGCAAACACCAAAAGGTTTGCGAGATACTGGCCTTCAATTTCTTGGAAGCCTGATTGGAGATCACGCAAAGACCGGCATAGGAACGATGCTCACGACTGGATGTGTCATCGGCGCGGGCGCGAACATTTATGGTGCGAAAATCTCGCCCAAGCGCGTTCCGCCATTCGCATGGGGCGACCGGGAACCATTCGCGAGATTCGAGCTTGACAAATTTCTCGAGGTTGCCGAAAGGATGATGGAGCGCCGCCATGTCGCGCTGAGCGATCGCGAGCGCACGCAGCTCGAGGCAGCGTACCGCTCGACCGGAGAGCCGGAGTGAAGCTGTGCCTGCTGGGAAGCGGCAGCAGCGGGAATTCAGTGCTGCTTCAGTCGGGCCAGACGAGAATTCTCATCGATGCGGGATTCGGCCCACGAACAATGGCTCGCCGGATGGCGAGGGTATCTGTCGATCCGCGATCGATTGAAGCGGTCGTCGTAACTCATGAGCACATCGATCATGCTCGCGGAGTCGCATCAGGGGCGCGCAAATGGGGTTGGACAATTCATGCAACCGCCGGCACGAAGGGCGCGTGGCTGCCTCTTTCCGAATCCGAAGCGAACGTGATGACCGTCGGTAAGTCGTTCGCTATCGGCGACATCGATATCACTGCCGTGCACACATCACACGATGCGACCGAACCGGTTGCGATCATTGCCACTGGACGGGAGTCGGGCGTTCGCACCGCGATCGTTTACGATCTGGGTGTGATGACGAATTCAGTTCGAGCCGCGCTCGAGCGCGTCGACATTCTCGTCATCGAATCGAATCACGACCCCGTCATGCTTCGCAACGGACCATATCCGGAGAGCCTCAAGAGGCGGATCGCGAGTCGCGAAGGACATCTGAGCAATCGAGCCGCGGGAATTGCGGCGGCGGAGTGCGCGCATCGCGGGCTGTCGCATGTCGTACTCGCTCACTTGAGTGAGACAAACAACACTCCGCAGGCCGCGACCGAGTCGATGCAGAACGCGCTCCGCAAAACGCCCTTCCGCGGAATGATCGTCACGGCCCCGCAGAACAGACCGTCACGAGCGGTTTCCGTCGACAAGGCCGCAGCGTTCGGACCCGCCCAGCTGTCGCTCGAGCTTTAGCGCTCCTATCGCGACACGCGCAACGACGGATCGGGCCCGAGCTCGGCGAGCCCCCGATGCGCACGCACCTCCTTTTCACGTCGAATGCGCTTCATGAGGTTTTTGTTCTCCCTGACGATCGCCTGATCGCGATAGGGGCGGTCGTGATGGAGATGCATCGTGACCGCCCGGTGCCGCGCCTGAATTCCCCGCACGCCCGCATTCTGCAGACGGTAACCAAGTGCCTGGTCCAGGCCGCCGTAGCCCATGTCCCCTTCAAATCCGTTGACGTCGACGATCGAATCGCGCCATGCGGAAACGTTGTTGCCCTGGAAGTCCGCTGCGGTCGGAGTAATCCAGTCATAAAGGCTTGCGAGCCGCCAGGAGCGGGAGAGTCGAAGCGCGCGTCGTCTCGGCTTCCATCCCCTCGATCTCAGCCATTTGAGATCGGCGAACCTGCCTGATTCCACGTCGCTCGGAGAAAGTGAATCGCTGATCGAAGCCGGCAGCTTGACGTAGCCACCTGCCACGTACCTGCCCGACCTCGCAAGCCGACGATGCACAGAGATTAGATCGGCCCTTGGAATGCAGTCGCCGTCGGTAAAGAGGAAATAGTCGCCTTTTGCTACTAATATCGCCCGGTTCAGTATCTCCGTCTTCCGAAAGCCTCGATCCTCGTGCCACACGTGAACGATTTGCACCCCTGAGGCTCGCACCCGGTTTAGCAGATCGGTCGTCTCCTGCGTCGAGCCATCGTCGGCGATGACGACCTCGAAATCCGTGTCCGTCTGAAGTGAGAACCCGTGTAGGACTTTCTCCAGGAATTGGGGCTTGTTGTAGGTCGCGATGATGACCGACAATCGCGTCATGTCTCTACCGCGTGCACCAGCTCGGCTTGAAGAGCTCTCTCGATTGTCGCGAACAGCTCGCGAATGTCGTCGTCAGTTGTCCTGAATCCGAGCGTGCACAAGCGAAGGGAGAATTGTCCGCGCAGCTGCGTTGACGAGATCAGGAAACGGCCGCCGGCGACGACGCGTGAATTGATTCGCTCGTTCAACGCGTTCAGCGCATCGTCCCTGGCTTCCGAAGGACGCGCTCTGAAGCAGAATATCCCGAACTGCGCGCTGCACAGACTCTCGAAGCTTTCGGAAGCCGCTACCAGCGACTCGAGAAGCCGGGCACGGTCCATCGCATCCTGAATTGCATCGCTTATCGCCGACGTTCCGAAATAGCTCACCGACATCCATATCTTGAGCGCTCGCGAGTATCGCGTGAGCTGTTCACCGCGATCGGCGAAATTCACTTCTTCGTCGCCTGGCTCGACGTCCCTGAGATACTCGGGCATTATACGAAAGGCCTGCTCGAGCCGAGCCGGGTCCTTCATCATCAGGCAGCCGCACTCGAACGGAACGAACAGCCACTTATGAGGATCGAGAGTCAGACTGTCAGCTCGCTCGATCCCGCTCAGCATCCGCTTCCCTTCCTCAGTCAGCGCCGCGAACCCAGCGTAGGCCGCGTCAACGTGAAGCCAGAGATTCTCACGCTCACAGAAGTCGGCGATCGCATGAAGAGGATCAACCGATCCCGTATTCGTCGTACCCGCGCTCCCCACGACAAGAAACGGCGACATGCCCCCAGCCCGATCGGTCGCGACACACTTTTCAAGATCGTCCGGAATCATCCGGAACATCGCGTCCATCGAAACTACCCGAACGTTATTACGCTGAATTCCTGCGATCCATGCAGCGCGCACAACCGACGAGTGTGCCTGCGCCGAGGTGTACACGACAAGCTTGTTGATGTCATTGCCGCTCTCGACTGCCGCATGCCTGGCAGCAACGACAGCGGTCATGTTTGCCGCCGACCCACCCGAAGTAAGAAGTCCGCTCGATCCTTCCGGCATCCCCATCCATAGCCGGAACCATTCGAGAACAACCATCTCGATTTCATTTGGACCGGCGGCAACGGGCCACACTCCGGCAAAGAAGTTGTATCCGGTTGCGATCCAATCTCCGAGCACTGCGGGGAATGTCGGGCAGCTCGGTACGTAAGCGAGAAATCCGGGATGCGGCTCGCGAGCATGATAGGGAAACACACTCTCGCGAAGGGTCGCGATCAGAGAATCGAAGTCAGTGCCGTCGGGTGGAGGGGCGACCATCAGCGCGCGATTCAGCTCATGCCGCGGCGCTGACGCAATTACGGGCTCATCGCGAATCGTCGCCAGGTGACCGGCGACGATATCAACGACTTGCCGGCCAAGCCGCTGCATCGTCGCATGATCGAGATCAAGAGGCGACGAGCTCACTTGCCCGACGGACTCTTCTTTCTATCGCCTTTGCCCACGGCGTTGCTTGCGGCCTTGCCAAGCGCGACGTTGAGGTTTTTCTCGATCAGGTCCGCGGCCGCAATGACCTGCGACGTCACGGGCATGTCCGCTCCTTCGACAATGTCGAGAATTCCGACAGCCTGAGACTGCAACCGGACGAGAGCGGCGGAGTCGGGATCGGCAGCGGGAGTGTCGATCTCGACCCTGGGGAGCTCGAGATCTTCTTCGTGATCGTTCAGTATCTCTCCGTCCGCATCAGTCGGAGTATTCGTGGCAGCGGCGCCAATCGCAGTGTTTGACGCTGTCGACTTGGTGAACTGCTTCAGCGCGTCCGCTGCCTTGTGACTCGCCTCCAGCATTCTCACACCGATCGAGTGCTGCTGCGCGAGCTGTTCATGCGTCATGTGCACGCGAGGATCCATTTTTACGACGAGCGACTGCGTGAGTGAACGGCCGTCAACAGTGAGCTTGACCGTGTAGGTGCCGGGCATCACCGCAGGACCGATTGGATCGAGCGGTGTGTCGTGCACGATTGCCGAAATCGGATATCCGAATCCGTTCGCTGCAGGCTGCCGATAATGCAAATCCCACACAAACCGGTGCGCGCCGGCTTTAGCTGAGGGAATTGCTGAAGGTCTTATCCAGTACGTTGGGATGACGAGACCGGGAGGCGGGGGCGCCGCGACGTCTGTGCTCGAGTATTTCCTTATCTGCTTTCCAGCTGCATCGAGAAACTCGATTGTCACCAGCCGCGCATCCGACGGCAGGTAGTAGTTGACGATTGCTCCGTCAGGAGGATTCTCGCCTGCGGGTTCCTCCGGAGGCAGCGGTGTG
The DNA here is from genome assembly GCA_039933985.1 of Gemmatimonadales bacterium. Lineage (GTDB taxonomy): Bacteria > Gemmatimonadota > Gemmatimonadetes > Gemmatimonadales > Gemmatimonadaceae > UBA4720. The sequence continues at coordinate 4,851 of JBDTNA010000093.1, forward strand.
TCGGTGTTCTTGTTCCGGCGAAACCTGTAGGTCGTTTTCGAAGAGAAGAGTCGCGGTCCCGATGCACCTGACATCTGCCGCAGCGGCGACATGTCGTCGAGAATCCAGAACGATCGGCCGTGCGTGCCAACGACAATGTCATCATCGTGAAGCACGAGGTCGCGAATCGAGCTGGCCGGCATGTTCAATCGCAGCGATTGCCAGTGCTCCCCGTCATCGACGGAGAAGTAGACTGCTCGCTCCGTTCCGGCGACCAGGAGACCCTTGATGAGCGGATCTTCTCGGACCGTGTTCACAGGTTCGTTGGCTGAAATCCCGGCGACGATTTCTTTCCACGTCGCGCCGCCGTCGTGCGTCCTGTAGATGTGCGGATGCAAGTCGTCGAGGCGAATGCGATTGATGGCCGCATATGCCGTGTTGTCATCAAAGTGCGACGCGACGAGCTGCGACACCTTGCTCCATGGTGTAAGCGCTGGAGGAGTCACGTTCTTCCAGTTCTTCCCGCCATCGCGCGTCACGTGAATCAATCCATCGTCTGTGCCGGCCCAGATCGTGTTCACGCTGATGAATGAGGGACCGACGGCGTATATGACGCCGCGATGCTTGCCCTTCTCGGGATCCATCGAGGTGAAAATTCCGAGCGTTGCGGGAACCTCATACGATTCGCGTGTGAGATCGGGACTGATGACATCCCAACCGTCACCGCCAGTTCGCGTTCGGAACAAAGCATTTCCGGCGAGATACAGTGTCTTCTTGTCTACCGGAGAAAAGATCACCGGCATCGTGCGAACGAATCGATACTTTCCCGACCGCACCGGCTCAGGTGACACGTTCTGCACCTCGCCGTTGCTCAGGTCGAAACGGGTGATTTTGCCGCCGTAGATGTAGTTCGGGTTGAGCGGATCCGGCGCGACGTATCCGTACTCCTCGACACCGACAGTTCTCCAATCGCGAAACGTGATCGCGCCGTTGTCTCCCCTGCTCGCCGTTCCGACCGATCCGCTTTCCTGTTGTGCACCGTAAACCCAGTACGGAACACGATTGTCGGTGATCACGTGATAGAACTGCGCAGTCGGCTGATTGTACCATGAGCTCCACGTCTCGCCGCCATTTACTGTGATCGTTGCGCCCTGATCCACTCCGTACAGCATCACTTCCGGTCGATTCGGATCGATCCAGATTCGGTGATAGTCGTCTCCGCCCGGCGCGCCCTTGATCGACACCCACGTTTTTCCACCATCTACAGTCTTGTACGAAGCGACGTTCGCGACAAAAGCGATGTCGGGATTCTTCGGATGCACGCGGATCTCCGCGAAATCTCCCGGCCTGCTCGAGATGCGGCCGTCGCTTGAAACGAGACTCCAGCTTTCTCCCGCGTCGTCGGAGCGGTAAGTGCCTGCTCCTTTACCCCCATCGACGATCGCATACATGCGCTTCGGATCACTGGGCGCCACCGAGAATCCGATTCGACCAAGACCGTCAGCAATTGTTGGAAGTCCTTTAGTCAGCTGACGCCATGTATCGCCGCCATCGGTCGATTTGAACAATCCGCTGTTGGGACCATTGAGAGATCCACCTACTTCCCACGGCGCCTGCCGCGCAGCCCAGAGATCCGCATATACAATCCGCGCATCCGTCGGATCGAATGCGAGCTCGATTGCACCGGTGTTTTCATCCTTGTAGAGAACTTTCTGAAAGCTTTTTCCTCCATCAGTCGAACGAAAGACTCCGCGCTCTTCGTTTGGACCATAGGGATGGCCAAGCACGGCAACGAAAACGCGATTCGGATTCTTTGGATCCACGATGATCTGTCCGATCTGTTGTCCGTCGCGGAGTCCAAGGTGCTCCCACGTTTTTCCGGCGTCGACAGACTTGTACACTCCGTCGCCGACGGAGAGGTCGGGACGCTGCAATCCTTCTCCGCTCCCAGCGTAGATCATGTCCGGATTCGATGGCGCAACGGCCAACGCTCCGACCGAGTTGGTCGGCTCGTTATCGAAGATTGGCGTCCACACGCGACCGTAGTCGGTCGTCTTCCAAACTCCCCCGTTGTTTGGCGCCATGTAGAAAACGCCGGGACGATCCGGAACTCCAACCGCTGCGACTGTGCGGCCGCCACGGAAGGGACCGATCATTCGCCAGCGAAGTGAGGAGTACAAAGAGGGGTCTGGCTGCTGGGCGCGCGAAAGCGCCGGTGCTGCGGCAGCGAGCGTTGCGCCCACTGCCACGAACACCCGGAGGCTGCGTCTCATTCTTGTCCCTGGCTGGATTCTATTTGACGCGGAACGGGATCGAGTATTCGCGATCGTCCCACGAGAACTTCAACACGCCCGCGTTCCCCTGGGGAACGACGACGAGCGTGAACTCGTCGACAGGCTGCGCAAGCGTCGCGCTCGTCATGTCGAGGCGCACGAGGTCGCGCGCCACATCGTATTCAGTTCCCCATTGGCCTGTCTGGCTATTGATGATCAGCTTCGTGCCGGTTGCTGTGGGCAACGTCCATAGAGTGTACTTGCCTGCAGGAACGAGTGTATTGCCGAACATCAGATCAGCCGAGGTCGTGAATTGCGTAGCGGCATTCGCACCGGTGCGCCACACCTGGTTCCACGGCACGACGTTTCCGAAAATCACGCGCCCGCGTCTGAAAGGTCTGCTGTAAACGACGTCGACACTTGCCGTCCCGACCACTGCGCGAACAGAATCTGCGGGCGACATTGCACCCGCTGCTCCGGTGGCGACCTCTCTTGCAGCCCATGCCTTGACGAGGTTGTCGAAGTCCAGAACGTTTTGCCGCTTCGTCAACGCCTTCACTGTTGTCGCGGATGCGTCGACGGCGAGGATATGGCCGGCCGGATCGACGGTCAGGATCTCCACCCAATTGGGCGAAAAGCTGTTGACGAACACGACGGTGTCGCGCGTGTGCCTGATGAGCGACATCGTACCGGGCGGATTGCCGGAGGCAATCGTCGAGAGAATCATGCTGTCGCGGCCAACCGGCGGATTGAACGCGAGAATCTGCTCGTACACTGCCATCGATGGAGGAATGGTTGGAAATTGCGGAACGCCTTTGCCCTTGAATGAGCGCTTCCCGGAAGCAGTCGTGTCGGGTCGCCCGTTTCTCAGAACGTCGACCGTCGCGGTGGAATCGGCCAGAAGCTGAATCATCGAAAACGGTGCCGGTGAGGCTGGATCGGCACTTGGATTCCGTGTCGTAACCGAAATACCCTTGAACTTTCCTGCGCCAAGATCGGCGACATAATGCACCACGCGAACGCGCGGATAGCGGAGCAAAATGTCTCCCTCGAGCTTGTCACCGGAGCGAGTGTATCGCTCGATTGCCACCGTGTCGCGTCCAATTGTCGAAACAAATGCGCCAGACACCGGCACGGTCTGCGCACCAGCCGCGGTTGCAGCCATGACGGCGACGCCGCAGGCGAAGGATTTGACTGACATTGTTTGAACCCGAGCCGATGGTTGGTGACGCGGTTGCCGGAACCCCATGATACTGCGAAGTGGACGCGAACGCCGCAACTGACTCGATACCATAAAGATGTAAAAGCCTACCGGCGCAGGCGCTCGTTGCCGCCCCACAAAGGCACTGCCACACCGTCAGCATCGTCGTAGAAACGCACCGTTCCTGGCGATCGCATCTTTACGATCATCAGGACCTGGCCGGTGTGCATCGAAAAATGTTCGACGACGTGATACAGCGCGGCAAATATGGTCGTTGCACGGCCCTGGATCGTCACCTCGCGATCGATCTCCGATTCATTCAGGCTGGCGAGAACAGCGTCGGCATCCTTTACGGTCGCTTCGAGGAGCGCGAGAAGCTCTGACGCATCCGGACCGTCGCGCATGGCGAACTCCGATGCGCGATCACGCTTTCCCTCGATTCCGCCAATTCCGCCGACAACCCATTGCCGGATGTTCCCGGAGAGATGAACGAGCAGGTTACCGACGCTGTTCGATTCCTCATTCGGCCGCCACCACAACACGTCATGCGGCAGCTCGCTCACGGCGAGACGGATTTTCGCCGGATACTCTGTCGCGAGATAGTATCGCGACCGTTCGATAAAAGCAGAATCGCTCATGCCGTGAATATGCGTGAGCGATTGTGCGAGGTCACTACTCGACGACCTCGATTGCAACGGGCTGCGAGAGGTACACGATCTTCTCTTCGCGGCGCGAATGAAGCAGCCGCATGAACCAGTTTTCTTCCTGGGGAACGCCGCCGTTCTCCATCACCCACTTGCCGACCTTCATCACATCCTCCGGCCTCATTCTGAGACAACCGTGCGACTCGGCGTAGCCCATGCTGCCCACATCCGCAGTGCCGTGGATGTAGTAGTCTGGTTCCTTGAAGAAAATCTTGACGACCTTCATCGGATTCTTTGGATCTCCCGGGCCGGTGGCTTGTTTGTTCTTCGCCCAATCTGAATCGGGCGGACGCCAGCTCGGATTCCAGGTGAGCTTCCGAATCTTGAAAGCTCCGCGCGGCGTCGGGTAAGGCTCCTTGCCGTCGGCGATATCGTACATGTCGATGACGGAGTCGCCGAGGTAGGTGTAGAGAATCTTTTCTGACAGCTTGGCGACGAGCTTCGCCTGGGCCTCAGGTGCTTTGGCCGGCTTCGAGAATGAGGCAGTCGACGCACCGGCCACCACCAGCAAACCGCCTGCTATCGACGCAGTCAACGCAATCGGCTTGAGGAAGCGCCGAAATCTGTTTTGTTCCATTGAATTCGTATTGGTCATGCGGTTGATAACGCAAACCACGTTCCATCTGTTTTTAAAAAAAACGGGGGCCACTTTCGCGGCCCCCGTTCTTCGTATTCTAACAGCCAATAG
>JBDTNA010000094.1:0-9654 GCA_039933985.1 Gemmatimonadales bacterium
GAATATTCCGTGGCTCTCTCACAGTAATTCTCCCACAATTCCGCATGACTATTCCCGGCTTGGCTCGCACCGCCGCAATCGTTTTTGTCGCGCTCTCAAGCGCCGCCTGTTCGACGACAAGTGGTATTCGCAACTCGACTCATCAGATTGCAAACGCAACCGCGGTGAGCGAGCCGCTCGACCTGACGATGGGCTTGAGACGGGATCCGTCACTCGAATCGCTCCTCGGTGAAATCTCTGCCTCGCGGATTCGCGATACCGACTCGATGCTTGTGAGCTTCGGAACGCGTCACACGATGGCCGACACATTGAGCGAGACGCGCGGCATCGGAGCAGCCAGGAAATTTCTATTTCGCCGAATGACGGAGATCAGTCGAAGCTGCGGCGGCTGCCTCCGCGTCGAATATGATCCGGCGATGATGGAAGTGACCCGGCATCCACAAAAGCCGGTTGTGAATGTCGTGAACGTCCTCGGATGGCTGCCCGGTCGCGACACCAGTCGCGTGATCGTTGTCGGCGGACATTACGACTCCTGCATCTGCACAACGGACCGTTGGGATATCACCTCCGATGCCCCCGGCGCGGATGACGATGGATCGGGAACATCGGCCGTCGTCGAGCTCGCGCGTGTCTTCTCACAGAGGTATCCGAAGGGTCTCGATGCAACGGTGATCTTTGCGCTCTACTCGGGCGAAGAGCTGGGATTGCTTGGCTCGACCCATCTCGCGCAACGTCTTCATGACGCCGGCTACAAGGTCGCAGCGGCGTTCACCAACGACATTGTCGGCAATGTGGTCGCCGACGACGGACGCGTTGATTCGACCAGCGTGAGAATATTCGGTGCCGATCCCGACACAGGGCCGAGTCGTGAGCTCGCACGATACGCCTGGGCGTCGGGGAATCTCTACATGCCTGAATTCGCCGTGTTTCCCGTATTTCGTCTCGACCGTGTCGGGCGCGCCGGCGACCACTCCCCATTTGTCACTCTGAAAGATCCCGGGCTCCGAATCACGGAGCGGCTCGAGAACTACAAGCGCCAGCACCTTCCGGCAGATCGGCTTGCCGACGTCAACTTCAGTTACGTCGCCAAGGTCGCCCGGCTCAATGCGGCGACGGTAGGCGCACTCGCAAGCGCGCCGGCCGCTCCCGACAGCGTAGTCCAAAGACGCGACCAGGCGTCTGGCGGCCAGAAGTGGACGCTTTCATGGAAGCCCGTACCCGGCGCGGTATCGTATGAAATACTCGTGCGGCGAACAACATCTCCAATCCACGAGAAGGTAATCCGCGTTTCGGCAACCTCGTACCTCGTGGGTGATCAGCTCGACGACCTGTCGGCAAGCGTAAGGGCGGTCGGTGCAAATGGTCATAGGTCGCTTGCGGCAACAGTTCCGCCGCCGCCGGTGGCTCCGCGCCCGACTCCAGCAACCCCACCTGGAGGATGACGAAAACTGGAGGAACTCTCCCGCTCGTTGGCAGGGTGGAAGAGCTCTCACTCATCGCGTCTATTCTCAAGGACGCGAAGAAAGGCAACGGACGCACACTGATCGTCTCCGGAGAAGGAGGAGTTGGGAAGACTCGCATCCTGACGGCAGCTGCCGAGAAGGCTGCAGCTGATGGATGGAACGTCGTCACAGGACGAGCTTACGCGGTCGAGACCGGAATCCCGTACGCGCTCTTCTCTGATGCGCTGCTTCCTCTGCTCAGAAAGATCGAGCCCGCCACTCTTTCGGTCCTGACGCGCGGCGGAACGTCCGAGCTTTCGTACCTGTTCCCCGCTCTTGCTCTGCCCGGCGATCGCGAGCGCGCTTCTGCCTCATCTGACGCCTCCGATCTGAAAGCGCGCCTCTTATGGAACTTCACTCAGTTCCTCGGGCGCCTCGCATCCCGGCAGCCACTCTGCATCGTGCTCGAGAATCTCCAGTGGGCCGACGCGTCGTCACTCGAGCTCCTGCACTTTGTCGCGCGGCAAATCAGCACCTATCCGATAGCGCTTCTCGTTTCATACAACGAATCTGAGCGCGATATCAATCCGGTACTTCGCGCCACCGAGCAGTCACTGATCGGACTCGGCGTCGCAATTGTATCCAGGCTCGAACCGCTTACACCCGGCGATGTCGCCCAAATGCTCGAAGAGCGGTTCAAGGTTGATGGCTCCGACGTGAGGCAGTTCTCCGCTCTGCTGTATGGATGGACCCGTGGCAATCCCTTCTTTGTCGAAGAAACGTTCAAATGGCTCGTCGAGTCTGACGTGCTGCGGGAGGAAGGCGGGCGCTGGGTCGGATGGGAAGTGGAATCGCTTCAGCTTCCTCCGACCGTTCGCGATGCCGTCGCGGCGCGCATGACCCGCTTGACTCCGGCCGCGCGCGATCTTGCAAACCTGGCAGCTGTCGTGGGAGCGCGCATTACGTTCGACCAGCTCGCCGCTTTGTCGTCGCTTACCGGCGAAAATCTCGCGAACGCATTTGACGAGCTGTCCAGCAATCGCATACTCGAAGAAGTTCACGGACTTGAAGGCGCAGCCTACGACTTTGCGCACCCGGTGCTGCAGCAAGTGACATACGGCGCACTCGGAGCAGCGCGCGCCCGTTTACTCCACGCAAGTGTCGCCGAGTCGCTCGAGTCATTCTATGGAAAGCACGCGACTGAGCATGCGGGAGAGCTTGCGTTTCATTTCACTCGCTCCGGCGCGCTCGCGCCAAAGGCTGTTCTGTATCTGAACGAAGCAGGACGCTCAGCGCTCGCCGCCTACGCGAATCGCGAAGCCGCGGCGTTCCTGACTGCTGCACTTCACCAACTCGACAATCTCGACGAAACGAGTGCCGATCGCGACGAAATCGTCCGCGGACTCGCCCGCGCGCGGCAACGTCTTGGCGACTACGACGGAGCGCTCACACTGTGGTCATCAGCGCGCGCTGCCGCGGCACTCAGGAGTGATTACGCAGCACTCGCTACCATCGAGCACCGCATGGGACTCGCGTGCTACTGGAGCGGCCGGTTCGACGATGCGCTCCGGCACTATGCTGCCGGACTCGACGCAGCGGCGCGCGGACCCGATCGTGCAATCGTCGTTCGGCTTCACCTTGCGAATGCGACCTGCCTCCAGGAGCTCGGTCGTCTCGACGCCTCCAAAGAACAGGTCGAGAGTGCGCTCGTGGCGGCCGAGAAAGCAGGGAGCGATGAGATGCTCGCTCGAGCCCACCGCGCGCTTCTTCTATTGTATGCGTGGACCGGTCCGGCCGACCTCGCGCTCGCGCATGGACACAAGGCGATCCTGTTTGCGGAGTCCGCGGGTGAGAAAATGCTCGAGTGGACCGCGCACTGGGCGATGGGACTTCTCGCCGGCCTGACTGGCAAAGCCCCCGAAGTCATCGCGCACATACGGCATTGCGAACGGCTCGAGGAGCAGCTGCGGTCCCCGCTGCTTCCGTTGTGGACAGCCGAGCTCTCGATCCAGTACGCATCCTGGATGGGCGAATGGGATGCAGGAGTCGCACTCGGCGAGCGAACGATCGCGCTTGCGCGTTCCTTGAGGCAGCGCACCCTTGTTCCGCGCCTTCTTGTCTGGACGGGTCTCATCTATCTGTGGAGGCACGATCTCGAGCGGGCCAAATCGTACTTCGACGAAGCGTGGACGTTGTCAGAAGCGGCAACCGCCACCGAGCACAGGCTGGACGTTCCGACGGTTGTTCCCGCTCACATGGGGCTCGCCGCCTATCATCTCGAGACCGGCAACTTTGCTGAAGCGATCAGAATCGGCGAAGCGGGACGAGCGCTCGCGGACAAGCTCGGCTACATCGCCTGGACACTTCAGTGGTTGCTGCCGGTAGTGGGTGAGGCGGCGTTATGGAATAAAGAGTTCGAGCGCGCTGAGGCGCACTCGCGCAGGATGCGGCGCGATGCAATACGCCTGAGCAATCCGATAGCCCTCGCGCTCGCCGATGCATGCGACGGAATGCTGCTTCTCTTTCGTGACCAGAATCCAACTGGCGCGATTCCGCTTCTCGAGTCTGCGATCGCCCAGCTGGAAGCAATACCTCTTCCGGATGCGGCGTCACGAGTTCGGCGGCCGCTGTCCTTTGCGCTCAAAGACGCGGGTGATCGGGAAAGAGCTGTTCGTGAGCTTCGGAAGGCGCACGAAGTCTTTGCGCGACTTGGCGCGGCAGGCCAGCTCGACAATGTGCGCGCCGAGCTGAGAGTGCTCGGCGCGCGTCCACCGGCGCGCAGCGTCGGCGAAGGAATGTCGGGCCTGACGGGGCGTGAGCTGGAGATTGCGAGAATGGTGGCCCATCGAAGATCGAACAAGGAAATCGGTGCCGCGCTGGATATCTCTGCGCGAACAGTCAGCACTCACCTCTCAAATATTTTCGCGAAGGTCGGTGTTGGATCGAGAGGCGAGCTCGCTGATTTCGTGCGCGACAATTCCATGGATGAGGCCGCGACCACGTAACGATTCGAATTGTTGAGATCGCCGGGCCACCAGTTCCATCTGCCGGCGAGGCTGAGCAGTGCAGGTCCGATGGCAACGCGCATCACCGTAGCATCCACGAGCACTGCCACCGCCAGCGCGAATCCAAGAATCTTGATGATCACGAAGTCGCCGATGGTAAACGCGGCGAATACTGCGATCATGATCGCCGCGGCACTTGTGATGAGTCCACCCGTTCGCGCGAGACCCTCGGCAATCGCCTCCGAATCATCGAGACCATTGCGACGTGCCTCGGCAACGCGGGCGACGAGGAATACCTCATAGTCCATGCTCAGGCCGAACACGACGCAGAACACAATGATCGGGATAGCGGTAAACGTCCCATTGAGCGGTGACGAGAGACCGAGAAGACGTATCCCATGACCGTCCTGGAATACGAGCACGACCGCGCCAAATGCTGCTGCCACTGAGAGCAGGTTGAGTGCAACCGCCTTCATTGCGATAAGCACAGACCTGAATCCAATCATGAGCGCAATCATCGTTACCAGAACCACCGCGATCACCACGCTGAAGAACCGGTCGCCGATCGCGCTCTCGTAGTCGACGTTGAACGCGGGCAAGCCGCCAACGTCGAGCCTCGTTCCAGCGAGTCCGGTCAGATCGGCCGCGCGACGCCCGCGTAGCTCGCGCACCAGATCCATCGCTCCGGACTGACCGGCCGTTTCCGAAGGCATGATCTCGACCAGCGCGGTCTTGCCGTCCCGGCTCGTCAGAGCGTCACGCACGGTGGCAGGCAGCGCAGCAATCACGGTGAGGTTGGGGGCGATCATTCCTGTGACGGTCGTCAAGGACCGAACACGCGCCACCCTGGAATCGGCCGACAGACGATCGGACGCATTTTTCACGGCTGCCCATCCCGATGGGGAATCCCAGGAATTTCCATCCGGAAGACTGACGACTATGCGTATCGAATTCACGACTCCGCTTCTGCCTGCATTGCTCAGGGACTGGAGTGCGCGGGCCGACTCCATGGAGGGTGGAAGCCAGTCCCCTCGGGGAAGATCGCTGCTCAGGCGTGTCGATTGAAATGCGAGCAGACCGGTAGGAATGCCGGCAGCGAACAAAACGATCAGCGGATGATGGCAGACGAACCTGCCCCATGCTCTCCATCGTTCCGATCCACTTGTCTGCTTCGACCGGCGGATGCGACCCCAGTTCACTCTGGACCCGAGCATCGAAAGAAGCACCGGAAGAAGTGTCGTCGCGATCAGCACCGCGATGACGATCACGAGCAAACCGCCGACCGCCAGTGAACGGATCTCGTTTACGGGGATTGCGAGGAGCGCGACAAAGCCGATCGCAACACTGGCCCCCGACAGCACGATCGTGTGTCCGGCCTTGCTCGCGGCGTCCATCGCCGCATTCGCCGGCGTCATTCCGACGTTCAATGACTCTCTAAACCTGCCGACGACCAGGAGCGCGTAGTCGATTCCAAGTCCAAGGCCGAGCATTGCCACGACGTTCTGTAACAGAATCGACAATGGCCACACTCGACTGACCGCGACGGCTGCGCCCAACGCAAGCGTGATCGCAAGACCGGCGGAGAGAAGCGGAAGGAGTGCCGCGGCAACTGCTCCGAATGCAACAACAAGGAGAATGAGAGTTACCGGCATCACACGACGCTCGGCATCCTTTGCATCGCTCGCGCTGACGCTTCTCAAATCGTGATTGAGAGGCGTCTCACCGGTCCATCTGAGAGACAGATTCGATATTGACGATCGAGCCGCGATACGCTCGGTGACAGCTCGAAGACGGGGAACAACATCGTCGATCCTTCCGTCGGTCGATTTGAGACCAGCGATGAGAAACGTTTCACCGCGTGATCCAATGAACATGGTGTCGGGCACGTCCAGGTACGAGAATGTCCGCGACACGAAAGGCTGCACCGCGAGAGTGTCACGCAGCGAGCTGAGAAACTCGCGCCCGATACGATTGCGAGGCGACGGTGCTCCATCGATGACAAGAACGGCGTACTGCGCAAATCCTGACGCGAAGCGGGTTGCGACAAGCTCCTCGACGTGAGCCGACTCGCTCCCTGGGACCGTCGCGGTGACCGATAGCTCCTGCTTCACGCGCGCCGCGGCAGGTGCCAGCAAAGCCGCCAGCACAACCCACACGCCGATTGTCCGGTAGCGGTGGGTAACCAGCCAGGCAGATATCTGTGGTTTCCCGGCTTTCATACGAGCGCTATCTCGTAGTGAAGCGGCAGCGATTGCAGCGCTGCGACGTCGGCCGGTTGCGATACGTAAGTGATATACGCGTTCACATCGGTTGGCTGCCCGAGGAGACCTTCGGTGCCCTCGGTCAACGGATCGTTGATGTCGAGCCCGACGTTGAAGAACGAGCATCGCGAGCTACGCAGCTCGTTGTGCGCCGTCACCAGCAGCGAGTGAAGAACGTCTGGCCGGTCAGGCGGCACGCAAACCTGAAATACCGTTCTGTGTCGAAGCGCCTCACCCGAATCCGGCATCTTCTCGCTGCCAATGATCGGCGCGACGGCGTTGAAGCATTTCTTCGCGAAGCTCATCCGCGCCGAGTAGCTCTCGACGTACATCTGCTTGATCGTTGACTGATCCCAGACCGCGATGAATCCGAGAAGCTCCCCGCCGCGACTGCGTGCGACGAGGTACGAAGAAATCTCGAGTCCGGGCGACGAGTTGATTAGCCGCGCCATTCCTATTGTGTCGAGCACGGAAGCGAATTGGCGCGCCGGCGCGAGCAGCCGCCACAACGCTGACATCGCATCCAGGTCGCTCCACTTGGCGCGCTCGACTGTCATCCCCCCCAAATCCCGCAGGCGTCGATTCCATAACACGCTGATGGAGTGCGCGCGGATCGTCGTGAGTTTTTGAAAACTCGGCAGTCCTCGCGGACCGGAGAGTCGCTTCTCCATCGCCTTGTTGCCGACGAGAACAGTCACGAGTGTCGGTGAGCCGGCGGGCAGCCGGGCACATTGCCCGGTCGCGTAGAAGCAGAGTGCATCAGCCGTCGCCGTGTCACGATGCCGCGGATGCACCTTCAGATCGCCGACATATCCGGTGGTCGATTCCTGTCTATCGAGATAGACGCGACGCTCGCTGACCGCAATGCAGCCGACAATCTGCTTCGCGCGTACCGCAACTCCAAGGCTCGAGCGTCCACTTTCCATCCGATGCAACGCAAAGAAGTCGGGTCCGCGGTCCATCCTGAGAGCGAGGGCGCCGCGCATCGGGCAAGCCGCGGTCAGTGCAACGAGATCCGCATTGTCTGCCGCGACGGCCTCTCGCACTTCAACGGAATCCCGCCTGTCCTCGTCGATTGCATTAGAGCCGTATGACTCCGCGAGTGCGGTCATTGGACTTTCTCCACGGTGCAGATAGCGAAGCGCGCCTGAACGCAGCTGCGATCGCGCCGAATTGCCATCTCCCCCGCCTTCCGATCTTCGCGGATAGTCGCGGCAATCTTCTCCGGCACTTCGGTGTGGCCAACGAAGTTCCTGAAACACACGGTCGCTCCGGGTTTGGCGACTCGTGCCACGGACGCGAACAGACGCTCGATCTCTCTCTCAGTAAGCCACTCGCAGATATTCGACAGGACTATTCCGTCCACACTGCTTGTCTCACACAGCCACAAATAATTCTGGACGCTGCCATCGACTATCTCGAGACGGGGCACACTATCCGCCGCCGGCGCGGAACCGGGCTGTAGATAGGGCGGCAGTCCATCGCTCGAAACCGGATAGCGACCCGTCAGCATGTGATGCAGGAAGTAGTTCTTTCCAACCGGATTGAGAGTCACTGCCCGCTCGAACACCTGATGAAAGTGGGAAGAGAAGCTTTCGTTCTTCACATGCGCGAAGAACGCCGGATCGTAGGCGCGCTTCAGCGTCCACCGGTTGAGAAGCAGCTTGAACAGAAGCTTCCATCTCCCGCTATTCCATTCAGCGTCGTAAAAGCGGCGCTGGGCATCGAGCGAATCGCAGCTAAGAAAGCGTTCGATTCGATCCCGCGAGTGAACCAGCCCGGTTACCAGTCGCGACAGCAATGTGATGAAGTGCTCGCTGACGCCGGCCCCAAGGATTCCGCGCTCGATGTCGTTGCGATGCGCAGACCAGTATCGGTCACACTCAGGAGACAGAAACGGAATCAGCGTACCGTACAATCGCCAACGCCGAGCTCGCTCCATTGGAGCTCCGCCGAGGAACTGAATGCAATCGGAGGGATCGAGCGTGGCAATCGCGGCAGCCTTTAGCTCGGTCACATGATTCTGCGTCGCATTCATGTCCACGGCGACAACCCGTCCGGCGCCTGAAGCAAGCAGCGAGAGAGCCGTGCACCCGCCCGATCCGACAACGATGTACGTGCCGGCGGCATGCGGCCGGAGCGCATCGATCTCGAGCATCGGATCTTCGCGCACCTGCGCGAAGAAGAGCTTTCCGTCGATCGTACTTTCGAGTCGTTGTCGTCGTACCTGAAAACGACTCCTTATCGACCGGGTCGGAAGTGCAACCGCCGCGGCGCTCATGCCGCCGTCCTGAACCCGTACTCGGCCGACAGCGCATCATAGATGCTCTGATCGGCCATCGCGTACCTGCGCATGACGTCTCGGACCTCATTCCCTCTCACCCGGGCCTGCTCGTCGAGCCACTGCTTGACCCAGGATAGATGCCCCTTCTCTTCCTCGATCATTCGGTTGAGCGTCGCCGCAACGATCGGATGCACGTTTGGATTGCGCAGGTGCAGCATGAAGTGACGATAGACTCGTCGCTCGAACACCTGAGTGAGCGCGAGCACTTCCATGACCGTGATCGGCGTTCCGACCACAGCGACGTACCGGTTCTGATAGGTATCGCGGACCGGAGCCGGCTTGCCGCCGACGGCAACGATCGTTTCCGTCCAGAGCAGAGCGTGCATCACCTCTTCGGCGCTGTGACGCGTGAGCTGCATGATCAGCTCTGGATCGCGCGTGCGGCGAACCATCTGGCCGAGGATAAGGCCACCATGCAGCTCGGACGCGCGATAGAAATTCAGAAGCGAGATTTCCGCCTTATCTACGAACATCGAACCTCCCGAAGTCAGAGACTTCGTTTGATGTGATCCACCAGGCGCACGCCGCAAAGCCTTTCGATACGCCTCGCGAACGTCTGAATCGCGACCGCATCCCCTGGCTGCGCCACCGGTACGGTGCCG
>JBDTNA010000095.1:0-9631 GCA_039933985.1 Gemmatimonadales bacterium
CGCCCGGAAGTGTTTTTCCTTCGAGAAACTCGAGCGATGCTCCACCGCCCGTCGACACATGACTCATCTTCTCGGCAAGACCGTGCTGCGTGACAGCTGCCGCGGAATCACCGCCGCCGACGATAGTTGTAGCGCCTTTGTCAGTCGCAGCCGCCAATGCGTTTGCAACAGCAAGTGTTCCCTTGTCGAACGGTGGTGTCTCGAACACGCCCATCGGACCATTCCACAATACTGTCTTTGCCGACGCGATTGCTCTTGCATACGACTCCGCGGTTCGCGGCCCGATATCGAGCATCGCCTCGTTCGTCGGAATCGCATCGCGCGTGACCGCATGCGCAGAGTCAGACTCGGCAACGGACGGCGCGACGACCGCGTCGTGCGGAAGCGTCAGTCGATATCCCCACTTCTCACTCAGCTCGCGTGCGAGATCGAGTTTCTCTTCCTCGACAAGAGATCGTCCCGTCTCGAGGCCCATCGCGCGATAGAAGGTGCAAGCCATCGCGCCGCCGATCAGCATTCCATCGACCTTCGGCAACAGCGACTCGATCACGTCGATCTTGCCCGAGATTTTCGATCCGCCAAGAATCGCAATGAAAGGTCTTTCTGGCTCTGACAGTGCTTTGCCGAGGTAGTCGAGCTCGCGCTCCATGAGCAGGCCGGCGACGGCAGGCCGGAGAAATTCGCAGACGCCGGCGGTTGACGAGTGTGCGCGATGTGCCGCACCGAACGCATCATTCACAAAGAAGTCGCCGAGCTCGGCGAGAGAGCGCGCCAGCGTGAGGTCGTTTGCTTCCTCTCCCGCCAGAAAGCGCGTGTTCTCGAGAAGAAGCAGCTCGTGGTCGGCCAGCGATCTCGTGGCCTGCTTTGCTTCGGCTGTGTCGGTCGATTCAACGAAATGAACTTTCTTGCCGATCAGCTCTTCAAGCCGCTTCGCCACGGGGGCGAGCGAGTACTTCGGATTCGGCTTTCCCTTCGGCCGTCCGAGATGTGAAAGAATCACCGGACGCGCATGACGGTCCATCAACATGCGCAGCGTCGGGAGCGCTGCGCGAATTCTCGTATCGTCTGTTATCTCACGATTGTCGTCGAGCGGAACGTTGAAATCGGCGCGCACCAGCGCGCGCTTCCCTTGTACCTGGTCCTTCGAAAGCTCGCGAACAGTTTTCTTCTGCACAGATCTGTTAAAGCCTCGAGCCGATGTATCGGAGCATGTCCACACAGCGGGATGCGTAACCCCATTCGTTGTCGTACCAGCCGGAAACCTTTACGAGTGTTCCATCGATGACGTTGGTCACTTTCGAGTCAACGATGCACGAGTGCGCGTTCCCGATGAAATCGCTCGATACGAGCTCTTCCTCTGTGTAGTCGAGAATCCCTTCGAGATAGCCATCGGCAGCCGCGCGAAATGCGGCGTTCACTTCCGCCACAGTCGTCGCCCTTTCCACTTCGACGACGAGATCGGTGAACGACACGTCTGGCGTCGGCACTCTCATCGAGAACCCGTCGATTTTTCCTTTTACTTCAGGAATCACGAGCGACGTTGCCTTCGCGGCGCCGGTCGTCGTCGGGATCATCGAGAGGGCGGCTGCACGGGCGCGGCGAAGATCCTTGTGCGGCAGATCGAGAATCTGCTGATCGTTCGTGTAGCTGTGCACCGTGAGCATCGACGCGTGGCGGAATCCGAACGTGTCGCGAATCACCTTCACCATCGGCACCAGGCAGTTGGTCGTGCACGATGCATTGGAGATGATGTCATGCTTCGCTGGATCGTACTTGTCGCTGTTGATGCCCATCACGATGGTGATGTCTTCGCCCTTAGCGGGAGCGGAGATCAGCACTTTTTTCGCGCCCGCCTCGATGTGCTTGCGCGCGTTCGGAGCATCGGTGAACCGGCCGGTCGACTCGAGGACGATGTCGACGCCGAGCTCTTTCCACGGCAGCGCGGCGGGATCCTTTTGAGTCAGGATCTTGATGTCGTCTCCATCGACAATGATCGACTCCGCACCTGCCTCGACGTCTCCGCCGTACGTACCGTGCACCGAGTCGTACTTGAACAGATGCGCCAGCGTCTTCGTATCTGTGAGATCGTTCACGGCGATGAAGTCGAGATCGGCGACGCCCTGCTCTTTCGCCGCGCGAAGGACCTGTCTGCCGATTCTGCCGAAGCCGTTGATGCCGACTCTTATCGCCATGTCTGTTTCTATCCTATGGAGTAAGCCGATCGCCCGAAGCGGGCGCCCGGCCGAAGGTCATGTAGCTGATCGTTCGTGAACCTGACGCGAAGAGCGCGCTTGCACAGGCGCGGAGGGTGGCACCGGTTGTGACCACGTCGTCCACGAGGATGATGTGCGCTCCACGAAGCATTGCGATCGCGCCTGCTGGAACAGCGAACGCCCCGGCAACATTGCTCAGTCGTTCCCCCGGAGTCAACTCCGTCTGGCTGCGACTCGACGCGGCTCGTTCGAGCGCGCCGTCCCAAACCGGAATTCTCCAGATTCCAGCGAGGTATCTCGAGATCACTTCGCTCTGGTTGAATCCCCGCTCACGCTGTCGCGACCGCGAAAGCGGGACGGGCACGATCGCGGTCCGCTCCAGCATCACATCTTCGGGCCACGCGATTCGGCTCATCCGTTCCGCCATCCCCTCGGCGACTCGGGTCCACCCTTCGTACTTGAGTGAGTGCACGATGTCCTTCCCGGTTCCCGCGCCGATCCAGCAGAACGATCGCGCAGCTCGAACGAACGCCGGGAGAAGCGGGCACCATCGGCACGAATAACCATCGCGCGGATGCCCGCAGCGCTCGCATCTCGGGTGTGGAAGCTCGCGCGCGAGAGTCCAGCAATGACCGCACACGATCCCTCGCTCGCGGTGCATGATCAGGCGTCCGCATACCGCGCAGCAAACAGGAAGGAGAAGATCGAGCAGCGCTCTCGTCGCGACAACAGCAGTCGCGGCGATTGCGGCCTGCCGGTTCAGCCGCGGCCGGTTGCCTCGAGAAGCGCGGTCCACATTACCGCCTGATCGGGCGGCGCGGCGAACCATCGCTCGAATGCCGCAACGCCCTGGTGCAGCAGCATGCGGAGCCCATCCGACGCTGTGTGTCCGCGTTCGCGCGCTTCGCGAACGAACCTCGTCTCGTTTCGTCCGTAAACGAGATCGAACACGACAGCATGCGGCGCGAGTCGCTCGATTTCTTCGGGCATGTCATCCGATCCCATACCGATGGGAGTTGCATTGACGATAAGATCGGCATCACCAAGGCAGGGATCTCTCATCGAGCAGGCTCGCACGACAACGGAATGCCGCATTCGCATCGCGACCGCGCGCGCGAGATCACGTGCATGAACGCTTGCCGTGGCTCCCGGCCATGCATCGATCGCCGTGAGCACTGCGCCGGCCGCTCCGCCGGCCCCAAGAACCGCGACGCGTGCGCCGTCCGGCATTCCTCCAAGCAGCTCGACTACCGCCGCATCGAATCCTGACACGTCGGTGTTGTCCCCTTCGAGTGCGCCTGCGCCATTGCTCCAGAAAGTGTTTACTGCACCTGCCAGATGCGCGACTTCCGAGTAGGAAGTCATTGCATTCATCGCGGCTTTCTTGTGCGGAACGGTCACGTTACCTGCGCAGTTCTGTGTCGCCAGCTCGGCGAGCACTCGAGCGATCGAGTCGAGGTCAACGTCGACCGCTTCGTATCGGAGCGACGACCCGGCTGCAGCGAGCGCGGCGTTGTGCATCACCGGCGAGAGCGACTGCGCAACCGGATGACCGATCAGCACCAGCCGCTCGCGCTCGATCACGTCGCTGGAATTCGTTCGAGCAGACCCGAGAGCTCTCGCTCCAGATCATCGGCAGTCTCCCGGTACGCTTCGAGATCGCCTCCGAACGGGTCCTGCACTGTCTGTCCGCCGCTTTCACCCGACGCAAACCCGGAGAGCAGATGCGCGTTCGCCGATGAATTCAGCTCCTTGACACGGGAAAGATGCGACGGGGCCATCACGAGAATGAGATCGCTTTCCGTCACGATTTCTTGAGTGAGCAGTCGCGACCGATGACCTGAGAGATCGAGATCGCGTTCCATTCCTACAAGCAGCGATCCGTCGCTTGCCGGGGATCCATCCCACGCCTGGGTTCCGGCGCTCGAAACTTCGATGTCCGCGCGTCCAGCCGTAGACACGAGTCGCTTCGCGATGGCTTCTGCAAGTGGACTTCGGCACGTGTTGCCACTGCAAACGAAGAGAATTTTCATCGCGACATCAGTTGTCGCCCACTACGTCAGGAACGCTGTCGCGAAGGGCTTCCGCGGAAATCGCCCCGGGACGAATCACCCGCGGCCGCCGTCCCGTGCAATCGACAACGGTCGAAGGAGCGGACTGATTCAGCTGCCCGCCGTCGAGCACGTGAAGCTTGCCGCTCACGATCGCCTCGGTCCATTGATCGACGATCTCACCGGCGTTTACCGCCGGCGGCACGCCCGGCCGATTCGCGCTCGTGGAAGTGATCGGCTCTCCGTACGCCTGCACAAGCCGCGCGAGGCCTCGATGCGGCGTCCATCGCACGGCAATGCCACCCTCGGGTCCGCGAAGTTGCTCGGGAACGCGCTTCTCTCCACCTGGAAGAACCAGCGTCAATGGCCCCGGCCAGAATCGCGCAGCAAGCTGCGATGCATAGCTCGTGAGATGGAGGCCGAGGCGCGTGATCATGTCGCTCGATGCTACGATCAGGAGAAAAGGCTTGTTCGGCGGACGGCCTTTGAGCGCAATGAGATTCGCAACAGACTCGCGGTCAACACCTCCGCCAAAACCGTACACCGTCTCCGTTGGATAGCCGAGCACCCGTCGGGCGTGAAGGTGCGCGAGCGTTTCGGGCAACGCGGCCTCGACTTCGTCAGGCGACCAGAACGGAGTGGCAAACGGCGCGACGGTCATTCCTTCAAGATACTCAGTGCTTCAGCGCGCATGAAATCCGCCTCGGTGGTGATCTTCATCGCGCGCTCGTTTCCCGGCACCACCACGACCCGCATCCCGAGCCGCTCACAAAGAGCGGCATCATCGGTTGCGCTGATGCCATCGCGCATCGCTTCGGAGTGCGCTCGCTCGATCACCGATCGCGGGAATGCCTGTGGCGTCTGAATTCTGACGAGGCCACTGCGATCGATGGTGTCGGTGATCTCGCCATTTTCTCCCACGCGTTTCAGTGTATCGACGACAGGAAGCCCGGGTGCCGCGCCGTTGCCGGAACGCGCCTCCAAGACGACGTCCTCGATCATCTTCGAAGTCGGAAAAGGCCTTGCCGCATCGTGCACCACGACGATCTCGGCGTCGTCGGGAAGATCTTCGAGTCCGTTCCGCACCGAATCGCTGCGCTTAACCCCGCCGACGGAAAGGAGCAGTCGCTCGGTGTCGCACTGAAAGAGCCAGGGCGGCGGATCGCCTACATGCTCGTGCGGCAGCACGACGATCACCATCCCCACGTCGGAGCGCTGCTGAAAGAGCTGGAGGCTGTGGAGCAGCATCGGCTTGCCGGCGATCCACCTGAACTGCTTCAGCTCATCACTGCCGGCGCGAGTCCCCTTCCCGCCGGCGACGATGATCACGCCGACGTCGCGCCTCATTGAAAGAGGTGCGTGAACAGCTCGCCAATCGTGCGAACGCCCACAGGCCGAATTCCCTTCGCAACTCTAGCTGGAATCGATCGGTGGGACATGAACGCCGTGCGAATTCCCATCTTCGCAGCCTCTGCGAGACGTCTCTCTGATTGCGACACCGGCCTGATCTCACCACCGAGACCGACCTCGCCGAGGAATACGGATTCCGCGCCGACAGGCCGGTCGTAAACGCTGGACGCGAGAGCGGCTGCTACAGCCAGATCTCCTGCCGGCTCCTGGAGTCGAACTCCGCCCACCACGTTCAGAAACACGTCGAGCTGCGAAAACGAGAGTCCGGCACGCTTGTCGAGAACTGCGAGCAGCAATGCGAGCCGTCTACCGTCGAACCCGGTCGCGACTCGCTGCGGCGTTCCGAATCCAGACTTCGCCGCCAATCCTTGTATCTCGATGAGCACAGGCCGACTCCCCTCGAGCAGCGCAGTCACTGCGCTTCCCGATGCATGGTTGTCGCGATCGCCGAGGAAAAGCTCGGAAGGATTTGCGACGGGGTCGAGTCCGCTCTCCGTCATTCGAAACACGCCGATCTCGTCAACGCTTCCAAAGCGATTCTTGATTGCGCGAAGGATGCGATGATCGAGCATGCCCTCGCCCTCGAAGTACAACACCGTGTCGACGATGTGCTCGAGCGTCTTCGGTCCGGCAATTCCTCCTTCACGCGTCACGTGTCCAACGACGAACACCGTGATGCCCGTCTCCTTCGCGAATCGCATCAGTCTCGCGGCACATTCACGAACCTGTCCGACGCTTCCGGGCGCACCTTCGAGATCGGCGGTGAAGACGGTCTGGATGGAATCCACAATCAGCACCGATGGCGACATCGCGGCAGCAGTCGCAATGATCGTCTCGAGCAGCGTCTCGCCAAGAACATCCACGTCCGCCGCTTCATCATTCAAACGCTCGGCGCGCAGCTTCACCTGCAGCGGAGATTCTTCTCCGGACACGTAGAGTGTGCGATGTCCGCTGTTCTCGAGCTTCGCCGCAACCTGAAGAAGAATCGTGGACTTGCCGATTCCCGGTTCGCCACCGATCAGGATCATCGAGCCGGGAACGATTCCTCCACCCAGTACAAAATCGAACTCAGCGAGCCCCGTCATCCATCGCGGCTCCGCTGTCCCAATGACGTCCCGCAGCTTCACGGGCTCCGCGATCGAGCCGCCTTCAGCGAGGCTCTTGTGTCCGCCGATGCGGCGCGATGCGCCACCTTTCGCGCTCGCCGAGCTGCGCGGTGACGCTTCTTCGACAAGTGTGTTCCATTCGCCACACACATCGCAACGTCCTGCCCATCGCGGATGTTCTGCTCCGCAGTTGGTGCATCTGTAAACGCTTCGCGCCTTGGGCGTCACTGCTGGGCGCTACGTGCGGAGTAGTTCTCGAAGCGCGTGAAGGTCTTGTTGAAATGCAGGTTGACGAGGCCAGTCGGACCGTTGCGCTGTTTACCGACGATGATCTCCGCTCTGCCTTCGAGAGAATTTCCGTCCTTGTCGGTAGGACCGTCGTACATCTCCTGGCGGTAGATGAACATCACGAGATCGGCATCCTGCTCGATTGCGCCCGACTCACGAAGGTCGGAGAGCTGAGGTCTCTTGTTCTCGCCTGTGCGTTGTTCGGGAGCACGCGAGAGCTGAGACAACGCGACAACGGGAACCCGGAGCTCACGCGCCAGCGCCTTTAACGATCGCGAGATGTAGCTGATCTCCTGCTGCCTGCTCTCCTGGTTCGTCGGACCCTGCATGAGCTGCAGGTAGTCGACAACAATGAGACCGATGTTGTTGTCGATCTTCAATCGGCGTGCCTTCGATCTCATCTCGAGAAGCGTGATTCCCGGCGTATCGTCGATCCATATCGGAGCGTGACTGAGAATTCCCGCAGCTCGACCGAGCCGGACGAATTCGTCGTCGTGCAGCCGCCCTTTTCGAAGCCGCTGCGCGTCAACGCGTCCCTCGGAAGTAAGCAGTCGCTGCACCAGTGATTCCTTGCTCATTTCGAGTGAAAAGAATGCGACGGGCACATTCGCATCGAGAGCCGCGTTCTGGGCGATGTTGAGCACGAAAGCTGTCTTTCCCATCGACGGTCGAGCCGCCACGATGACAAGATCCGAAGGCTGGAAACCTGCGGTCAGCTCATCCAGATCCTTGAACCCGCTTCCGACACCAGTGATCGATTCACCGCCGCGCTGCAGCAGCTCGATGCGCTCCATCGTCGGCCAGAGGAGCTCTTTGATGCGTGTGAAGCCTTCGTTGCCGCGTGCCTGATTCACCTCGAAGATCTTCTGCTCGGCCGCATCCAGAAGCTCGGCCGACGGGGCGGATGATTCGAACGCCTCCGACACGATCGCGGTTGAGACCTCGATCAGCCGGCGACGAAGCGCCTTCTCGCGAACGATCTTCGCGTGGTACTCGATGTTGGCCGACGTGGGGACCGCATCGATCAGCGACGCGATGTAGTCGCGGCCACCGCTCGCCTGCAAATCACCGGTCCTCGAGAGCTCCTCGGTGAGCGTGAGCGGATCGATGACGTCGCCGCGCTCGGAGAGCGAGAGCATTGCACGGAAGATTCTCCGGTTGCCCTCGCGGTAGAACATCGTGTCGTCTACATGCTCGCTGGCGCGGAGTACGGCATCCGAATCCATGAGCATAGCCGAAAGAACGGCTTGCTCGGCATCCTCGGAGTAAGGAGGCTTGCGTTCCGAGTATGGGTCACGCGCCAATGGCGTTATCGAGAATTCTACGGGCGAGCTGGACATCTTCCCAAGTGGGGCGTTTCCACGACGGATTCCGCAACAGAGCCGCGGGGTGATATGTGACGACGACAGGAATACCGTGGTAGCGGTGCACCTCTCCACGGAGTTTTCCTATCGGCGTTTTGGTGTCGAGAAGAGTCTGGGCCGCGAAGGTGCCGAGTGCAAGGATTACTTTCGGCTTTATCAGCTCCAGCTGACGGACCAGGTAAGGCAGGCACGCTGTAATCTCTTCCGGCGCCGGGTTTCTGTTGCCTGGCGGCCGGTGCTTGACGACGTTCGTGATGAAGACGTCGTCTCTCGACAGGTTCACCGCTGCAAGGATTTTAGTCAGGAGCTGTCCTGCCGCTCCGACGAAGGGCACTCCCTGCTCGTCCTCACTCGCGCCAGGGCCTTCCCCAATGCACATGAAATCAGCATTCGGATTTCCCGACCCGGGCACTCCTCGTGTTGCGGTCTTTGATAACACGCACCTGGTGCACGATTCGACTACCTGCGCGATCTCATTGAGCGATCCGAGCTGCATCACGTCGGAATTAAAAAGTTCGTTGCTTTCGCCACCGGCAATGATGCCCGAAACAGGTGCCTGAGAAAGCTTCGTCTCGGTCGGCGCAGCGGCAGGAGAAAGAACTTCTCGCCAATCGTCGCTGGTCGGCGGATTGTCGCGCGGATTTTCTCTGAGGCTTGTCGTCGAAACCGGTTTTCCGGTTCCAATCGCACCTATGGTTCGAAGCGCTTCCTCGACTGTGAGCGTGTCGAGCAGAAGCTCGGATTCTCCCAGGTCACGCCGCTGCTCGAGGTAAATCCGCAGCTTCTCCTTAGCGTCCATTCAGCAGCGACTCGACGCGATCGAGAATAATGTCGGCCAGCTCGGTCTTTTTCATCAAGGCAATTTCTTCGTTCACACCGTTGCGACCGATGATGGTAACGCGGTTGGTGTCGCCGCCAAATCCCGCGCCTTCTTCGACAGCGCTGTTTGCGACAATGAGGTCGAGAGATTTCTGCTCGAGCTTCGCCTTGCCGTTCTCGAGGAGATTCTCTGTTTCGAGAGCGAAGCCAACAACTACGGCACCCTTCGGCCTTGCTGCGAGTGTCGACTTGAGAATGTCTTCGGTCTGAGTAAGCTCGATTGTCGGCACATCAGTACCCGACGCCTTCTTCATTTTTTGCGACGCGACATTCGCTGGCCGATAGTCCGCCGGTGCAGCCGCCATGATCAGTGCGTCTGC
>JBDTNA010000096.1:0-9617 GCA_039933985.1 Gemmatimonadales bacterium
GAACGTGTTGCCCGGATGGGTATCGAAGATGTCCGTAAAGCTGCGCCGGATGCTGAAGTCGTTCGCAGCCGCACCATCGAGCTGACGGCCCTGCTGCCAGACGAAGAACAGCGTCGAGCCCGGACGATACTCCCACCGCACAACCGTGTTCGACCGGAACTCCTTGAAATCGAAGCTGCCTGGATCGCCCGTGAACGGTTTGAAGCGATCGTCGTATTTGTCAGCGCGCGGATTGTCGAGCTCTCTCCAGTTCGAGTACTTACCCTGCGAGCTGAACGGCTGAGCGTAGAACTGAAGTGAAAGCGTCGGCGTCGCCGTGTAGTTGATGCGCGACGTCACACTCAGCGTCTTTTGATCGAGCTTCGCAAACGTGTAGTGCGTCGTGTCAACTCCGGCTACACCGAAGTTCGCACGCCACTGTGAGTCATTGATGTCATGACTGAAGCTCACGCCAAGTGAGCCGCTCAGCTGGCTGCCGACGTTGAGGTTCCCGCGGGGCTCGATCCACGTTCCCTTCGTGCGCCCAACATCGTTGCGATACGTTCCGGTGAACAGGTTCCATGTGTACTTCTTGCGGCTGTCGCTCTCGACTCCTCCCCACACATCAAACCCCGAGGAATTGCGAAGAGCCGGTCCACCACGCGTCACGCGATCGTTGTACGTCTTGATGAAGTCATTCACATTGCCGCCGATGTGACCCCACATCCAGTTCTTGAACTGCATATGCCAATTGGTATTGAGCGACACATTCATCGGAAGGCCTTCGGTCGTCCAGCGCTGCATCGTGTTGAAGTTGTGGAACCGGCGCTGGAAATACTTCGAAGGAGTGTTGTACTGGAATGAGAGCCAGTTGCGGAACATCTGCTCGTCCGCACGCTGCTGGAATCCGAGATCGTTGCTTTCAAATCCCGGCGAGAAACGCTGAAGCACGCTCTGGAATCGAGTGACGCCGCCGCCGAACTTGCTGACAGACAGGCGCTCCATATCACCAAAGAGGGATGTCTTGTCCGGATCGAACGAGACATCGTCGTCGGGCCGCTGAAAACGATGAACACCGTCACGCTGTGTGCTCGCGATCGCTTCCTTCGATCCATTTATCTGGCTCGCAGCGACGTTGGCGCGCAGCTCATACTGTTTCTTGTAAAACCGGTGACGCGCATCTACTCCAGCGGTGTACGCCGAGCTTCGAAGGAAGTCGTCGGTATCATCATCCATGCGACGGTTGACGCCGGTGATCATCACTCCAACATCGGTCTGCCCGTCATTCAGGTCTTTCTGCAGCCGTCCAACAGAGTAGTTCGTCGCCGGCTCGATCGTGCGACTCTCGGTACCGACCTCACGCTGCGTGATCGCATCGAGGAATCCAACCGACAATCCCTTTCCGATGCGGCCTGTCAGTTTGCTCGCACCGAGAATCGTCGCGTTGGTCGCGCTTCGATCGTTGCCGTATAGTCCGCCAAGCTGCGGTGAGCGGCCGATACGACGCGAGTAGAAAAGACCGCGGCATCCACTATCGATGTCGCCGCAGCTCGTGTTGAAATTGAAGATCCCCGATCCCTCCAAAAAGAAGGGCCGCCGCTCTTCGAAGAACTGCTCGAATGCTGAAAGATTCAGCACCGACGGATCGGCCTCCACCTGACCGAAATCGGGGTTAATGGTGGCGTTCAACGTGAGATTCGATGAAACGCCGTACTTGATGTCCGCTCCCGCGGAGAACGACTGCGGATGCTCATACCCGCTGCTCGAGGCCCTGGTTTCATTCTTCGCCACCACATAAGGCGACACCTCGAGCCGGCTCGGCTGACCTATGCCACGGATGCCGTTGATGTCTCCGGACTGCGACACATAGCCCTGCTTGTTGCGATCGAGCAACGGCCAGCTGAGGCGCTGACCGGTGCGCGCGATGTCGCGAACGATGAGAAGACCGAACGTGTGCTCTGCCTTGTTTGCAAATCGCAACTGGCTGAATGGAATTCTGAACTCTGCAATCCAGCCGAGCGAGTCGATGGATGTCGCGACGTCCCAGACGCCGTCCCATGTTGCGTCTTCGTTGGTGTCGCTCGACACATAGAAGTCACGCTTTACGCCGGCGGGATTCGTGATGAACTGGTAGGCGGTGCGCCGATCGTGATACGAATCGATGACGAGCTTGAGCTGTTCCGACTGCGTGCGTACATCGCGACGTGAGAGCAGCGAGATGATGCTGTCGGGCGCAGGATCGTACATACGCGCCATGACGTACAGGTATTTGTCGTCATGAACGATGCGGATGTCGGTCTTGAAGCGAGTCTCGGCCCCTGGCTTCGGCTCGTACTCGAGGAAGTTGTTGATGGTCTGGGCGTCGGCCCATGCCGGATCGTCGACCTTGCCATCGAGCACCGGAGCGACCATCGCCTTGCTTGCAGTCGCGAGTGTCGGACTTGCGATCGATGCAGCTGGAGCGGGAGTTTCGCCTCGTCGCTCGACCTTTGCTGTACTAGCGAGAGTCGTTGCGGATTGCGCGGAGAGAAGTCCGGGGATCAGAAGGGCGACGGAGTACTTGAGAAGTTTCATCGGATGACCGGCAGATAGCTGCAGCAGATAAAGTGGGACCGCTTCTTGACTGGTACGCCTTCTGACAGCCCCTCACGTCAAAGGGTTTGAAACTCGTTGTTTCACAATGGGCGCTAATACATCATTATGAGGCCCGCTCTCATTCCCGGAATCGGGGTGAGGGCACTTTTACGACATTCTGACAGATGTAATGAAGTCACCACTTCCTCTGCTGCTGCTCGTCGCAATATCTGCGGGTGCCGTTGGCGCCCAGGTTGCGCCGGGGCAGGGGACGGAGTCCACGCAGACGCCGGGCTCGGTCACTGTCAGTGGTGCAATCGTGGCGGAAGGAACTGGATACCCGATTGCATTCAGCACCGTCAGAATAAATCCGCTGGGGCGCGAGCGCTTCGCTGATCGCAAGGGATCGTTCGTCTACTACTCGATTCCGCCCGGACCATACGAAATCGTCGTACGCATGCTCGGCTACATGCCGGTCGATACATCGATCGTGATTCAGCCTGGTGTGCCGGTGAGCCTGACGATCACGATGGCGAGAATTCCAACGTCACTCGAAGAAGTCCAGGTAAAGGCGCCACCGCGCCTCTGCATTTTCCCAGATGAGATGGGCTACGTCGAGGACGCCGAGCTCAGCACTGTTCTCAACGAAGCTAAAAAGAATGCGCAGCGTGAGCAGCTTCTCCGTCGCACGTATCCGTTCGAGTATCGCCTCGCGCAGTCGCATGACACGCACGACATGGCGGACAGCGCTGCATCGATGCAATACGACACCGTCACGTATCGAAGCGATGACAACTGGCGATATCGAAAGGGAAAAGTCGTCAGTGGCGATATTAACCGGATCTTCGGTGACGTGAGATTGATGCGGTTGCCGACTCTCGCCGATCTTGCAGACCGTCAGTTTCTGGTTGCGCACTGCTTCAAGTACTCGGGCATCACCCAGTTGAACGGCCGGCCCGCTCACCGGATCGATTTTTTCCCCGACTCGACGATGCTCGCGCCGGATGTCGAAGGCTCCATCTATATAGATAGCGCTACGTACATCATCAGGCGGGCGCAGTTCAGGCTGACGCGTGGCCTGAGTGTGAAGCCGCCGATTCTTGGAATGGAAGTCACGACGACGTACCGGGAGATTCTTCCGAACGTCGCGCTGTTCGATGAGATCCGTTCCGTTCAGCCGCTGAAGGAGCCGAATGTTCGCGGACATCGAACTGAATTTCGCGAGACGCAGCGGCTTCTCACGTATCGGTTCATCATCACGGGCCCGCCGGGAATTGTTGCGCGCAAATGGATTCCGGCCAACGGCGACGCCGCTGACCTCGCGTCGCGGAACGGCGACGGAACGAGGAAGGGTTCCGAGATGCAGCCGATTGGCCCGCGGCCGCGTGGTCCGAACCCGGATGGGCCGCCGCCTCACTGAGGGCCAAACATCTGATGTAAGTAAGTAGCCACTTGCATACATCGCCGGAGCCGCATAGGTTCCGTCGCCATGGATACACGATCAGCCATTCTCAACGCAGCCGTGACTGTGTTCTCACAGCACGGCTTTCGCGGGTCGACCACCCGCCGCATCGCCGACGCAGCGTCGGTAAATGAAGTCACCATCTTCCGCTATTTCGGCTCGAAAGAGGCGCTTATCCAGGAGGCTATCAAGGGCTCCGAAGGAAATGCGTTCACGAGTCCGTTGCCGCAGGAGCCGGTGGATCCGCTGGACGAGCTGACCAAGTGGTGCAGTGCAGTCATCACCCATTTGCGCGCTCGCGGACCGATGATGCGGAAATGCATGAGCGAGATCGAGGAGCGGCCGGAGCTCATGGGTCAAGCTAGCGAAACGCCGACACGCGCAACGAGTGAGCTGTGCGCTTACCTCCTCAGGCTGAAGGCGATGGGTCTGACAAACGACGACTTCGACGAGAGTGCAGCGGCGACCATGCTCATGGGCTCGCTGTTTCACGATGCGATGGGTCGCAAGCTGATGCCGGACCTTTTTCCGAAACCTGCGGCCAAAGCGCCCGGTAAGTATGCAAAGCTCATTCTGCGCTCGATCGGAGTGGACGTGCCTGTAACAGCTTCGTCAAAGTCGGATCACGAGCAGAAGGTCGCCGAATGAAAACGTCAACGTATACATATATGAAAGCATCAAGACGGACGATCGGAATGAATTCCGTGGCAGGCCTTGCCGCCGCGCTCGCATTCAGTGTCAGCCCGCTCAGCATCAGTGCTCAAGCGACTCAAACGACTCAAACTACTTCGCAGCCTGCTGCTCAAGCGGGCAGTGTCGCACTCTCGCTCGACGATGCCGTGAAAATGGCGGAAGGGCAGAGCGAAGCTGTGCGAATAGCGCGAGCAGGAATTCAACGCGCATCGGGCCAGCAGCTTCAGGCACGCAGCCAGTTTCTTCCGCAGATTAACGGATCGGGCAGCTACACGCGCACGCTCAAGTCACAGTACTCCGGTTCCGGAATCGGTTCAGCCGATACGACGACTGGTCCGACATCGCCACCCGCTCCCTGCGAAGACTATCTCAATCCCAACGCATCGATCGCAGAGCGCATCGCCGGTCTCGAAACATCGGCGCAATGCCTTTCGGGATTGAATCCATTCGCCGCGTTCAGCAGCCTGCCGTTTGGACAAGCGAACCAATACAATGTTGGTCTGTCGTTCTCGCAGAATCTGTTCAGTGGCGGACGCATCTCAGCGCAGAATTCAACCGCGGCGGCAGGACGACGTTCAGCGAACATCGAGCTGACCGCTCAGCGCGCACAGATAATTCTCGATGCAGCGCAGGCGTATTACGATGCGACGCTCGCGGATCGTCTCGTGGCGATCGCCGACGCTTCGTTCAAGCAGACCGAGAATGTTTTTCAGCAGGTTTCGCTGAACAAGAACGTCGGCAACGTGTCGGAGTTCGAGCTGCTTCGCGCGCAGGTGACGCGTGACAACCAGCGGCCGCTGCTGATTCAGCGTCAGAGCGATCGTGAAGTCGCATATCTCCGCCTGAAGCAGCTGCTCAACATTCCTCTCGAGCAGCCGCTTCAGCTGACGACGTCGATCGACGATGTCGCCGGACTTCCAGAAAGCATCAGGCTTGCGGGACTTACGGTGACGTCACCGGAAACGCCGGACACCGCAACTTCCAATCGCGCAGCGGTTCGCCAGGCGAATGAAGCTGTTCAGGCGCAGCGCGGCCTGCTTCGCGTGGCGAAGTCGCAGCGTCTGCCATCGCTGTCGCTCTCATCCCAGTATGGAGCGGTTGCGTATCCAACGAACGGATTGCCGGGCAAGAGCGATTTCAAGACAAACTGGACCGTCGCAGTAGCGACGTCCATCCCGATCTTCACGGGCGGACGCATTCGTGGAGACGAGCTCATCGCTCAGGCAAATCTGGCCGAGTCGCGGGCGCGGCTTCAGCAGGTGCGTGAGTTTGCGTCGCTCGATGCGCGGGTTGCAATCAACGCACTGAATCAGGCGAAAGCGTCGTGGGAAGCGAGCAGAGGAACGTCTGAGCAGGCAGCGAAAGCTTACACGATCGCCGAGGTTCGATACCGTGAGGGCATCTCGACTCAGCTCGAGCTGAACGATTCGCGGATTCTCCTCGAGCAATCGACAGCGAATCGCGCACTTGCCGCTCGCAATCTCCAGATCGCGCGGCTCAAGCTCGCCCTGCTTGCGAATCTGCCGCTTCAGACTGGAGCGTCGGCGCAGTCAGCCGCACAGCAGCAGCTCCAGCAGCAGTCAACTCAGCAGGCTACACCGCAGCAGCAGGGGACGCAGCAGCAGGGACAGGCACAGCAGGGAACTGTCGCATCACAGCAAATCCCACCGGGACTCTAATTCAATGAAAGAGATGAAGATGCCTAATTCGGCAATGACGATTAAAGCGATCAAAATAGTTTCCGTGACGGCAGTGTTCGCGCTCGGTGCATGCAAAGGCGGGAAAGCCGCTGAAGCAGATGCTGCCGGTGCACCCGAGAACGTGACCGTCGGAACCGAAAACATCGCAGTTGTGATCAGCGGAGTGCTTCAGAGCGGACCCACTGTGTCTGGCGCGATTGCACCCGAGCGTGAAGCTTCTGTCCGCGCGCAAGTCGGAGGAAGTGTTCTTCAGACTTTCGCGGATCAGGGCCAGGCGGTGCGGGCGGGACAGACGCTCGCGCGGATCGAAGCCGGCGGACTTCAGGATATGTTCCTGTCCGCCCGCTCTGGTCTGACAGCGGCAACGAACAGCGCCGACATTGCGAAGCGTGAGCTTGCTCGTTCGGAAAAGCTTCTCGCAGCCGGAGCGATCGCCGAGCGCGACATCGAGCAGGCGCGTAGAAGCTCGTTTGCGGCAAATGCCGCACTCGCCGATGCTCGTGCTCGTGTGGCAACGGCGCAAAAGCAGGTCGGCAATACTGTAGTGAGTGCGCCAATCTCCGGAGTTGTGAGCGACCGCTCAGTATCCGCCGGTGACGTCGTTCAAACCGGTGGCGCAATGTTCACGGTCGTCGATCCTTCGAGCATGAGACTCGAGGGCTCCGTACCCGCCGAAGAATTGTCTCAGGTCCGCCTCGGTGCTCCGGTGACGTTCACGGTGAACGGATATCCCGGCCGCACGTTTACGGGCCGGGTCACTCGCGTGAATCCAACAGCGGATCCGGCAACACGCCAGGTTCGAATTCTGATCTCGATTCCGAATGCCGAAGGGAGACTTGTTGGTGGATTGTTCGCGCAGGGACGACTGGCAAGCGAGACCAAGACAGGACTCGTCGTGCCGGCGTCGGCCGTGGACTCGCGCAGCAATGTCCCGGCAGTCTTCCGCATCAAGACAGGCAAGGTCGAGCGCGTTCCGGTTCAGCTCGGATTGCGCGATGAGGCCTCAGAGCGTGTCGAGATCGCAAACGGGCTGCAGGCCGGCGACACGGTGCTGCTTGGAGCAGCACAGGGAATTACGCCGGGAACCATCGTGAAGGTGTCGGTACCGTCGGACAATCCGACAGCGAAGAAATAGGAGCAACCAATGGTCATTTCAGATTTTGCAATCAAGCGCCCCATGATCACCGTCGTGACGATGGTGGCGCTTGTCGTGTTCGGTCTCTTCGCGTTGATGCGACTGCAGACAGACGAATTTCCTGACATTCAACAGCCCGTGGTTCTCACCGGCATTCCGTATCCGGGCGCGTCTCCTGAAGGTGTGGAGCGCGAGATACTCAAGCCCGTTGAGGATGCGATCAAGGGAATCTCCGGCGTCGACCAGATTTTCGGCACGGCCTCAGACGGCTATGCGCAAATCACCGTCGTATTCCTGTTCGAGAAGGACATATCGCAGGCAACGCAGGACATCCGCGATGCGATATCATCGATTCGCGCCGATCTACCGGTCGAGATGAAGGAGCCAATCCTTCAACGGTTCGATCCGTCCGATCAGCCGATCGTCTCGATGACGTTGTCATCTGACACATATTCGCCGGCGCAGCTGACGCGCATGGCCGATCCAGCGATTACAAGTGAGCTTCGCGGAATCTCTGGTGTCTCGCAAGTACGTCTCGTCGGAGAAGTAAAACGCGAGATGACGATTCAGCTCAGACCGCAGGCGCTTCAGGCTGCGGGCATCAGCATCGCGCAGGTAGTCCAGTCGCTTCAGTCGCAGAATCTTGCTGCACCTGTCGGCCGCGTTAACGGTACGCTCGACGAGCGCACCATCCGGCTTCAGGGACGTCTCGAAGGTCCTGAGGACTTCATGCAGCTCGTGGTCGCCGAGAAGAACGGGCAGATCATCAGACTCGGTCAGATTGCCGATGCGCTCGACGGAACGCAGGAGCAGAGGTCGGTCGCTCTCTACTGGCAGCGCGATTCGACGAACAAGTCGGTGCTCGAGGGCAAGGAAGCAATCGGAATCAACATCGTGAAGGCGAAGGGATACAGCACAACGGCTGTCAGTGAGAAAATTCAGACGGTCATGCAGCGGGTATCGAAGACGCTGCCGCCTGGAGTAAAGGTTCGGACGGTCGTCGATTCGGGCGAGCGCGTCGCGCACTCGGTGAGAAACGTCGAAGAGGCGCTGCTGCAGGGCGCGCTGCTTACGGTGCTCGTTGTATTCGTCTTCCTCAACTCGTGGCGATCGACGGTCATCACCGGATTGGCACTTCCGGTTTCCGTCATTGCGTCGTTCATCGCGGTGTGGGTCTTCGGATTCACGCTCAACACGATGTCGCTGCTGGGACTCTCGCTCGCGATCGGTATTCTCATCGATGACGCCATCGTCGTTCGAGAGAACATCGTGCGGCATATCGAGATGGGTAAGGATCACATGACTGCGGCGCACGAGGGCACCGATGAGATCGGTCTCGCCGTTGCCGCGACGACGTTCTCGATCGTCGCCGTATTCGTGCCGATCGCGTTCATGTACGGAGTCGCAGGGCAGTGGTTCAAGCCGTTCGCGCTGACGATCGCCTCATCGGTGCTCGTATCGCTCTTCGTTTCATTCTCGCTCGATCCGATGCTTTCTGCATACTGGGCCGATCCGCAGGTTGAAGCACACGAGCGACGCAATCCGATCGCGCGCGCTCTCGACCGGTTCAACACGTGGTTCAACGCACTGGCCGATCGTTACAAGAAAGTCATCGGCTGGGCACTCGATCACAGACTGGCGATGGTTGGACTTGCACTCTTGTCATTCGTCATCGCGATTGCGCTTCCGGCAACCGGACTTGTTGGCGCGAGCTTCTTCGGATCGGACGATCGCTCGGAGCTGACGATTGCCATCGAGACGCCTCCAGGCTCGAACCTCGACTACACGAGGATCAAGGCTGAGGAAGCGGGACGCATCGCGCGCCAGCATCCTGAAGTCGTTTACACCTACACCACTCTTGGAAGTCAGACCGGATCGGTGGACAACGGCAGCATCTTCGTTCGCCTGATTCCAAAAAACAGGAGAGACTTAGGCGCTGAAGAGCTTGGCCAGGTGATCCGCAAGGAAGTCCAGCACATCGGTGGCGCTACGATGACGGTCTACACAAACCAGTTCCAGGGTCAGCAGAAACAGATTCAGCTTCAGCTTCGCGGACCGAGTGCGGCCACACTCG
>JBDTNA010000097.1:0-9567 GCA_039933985.1 Gemmatimonadales bacterium
CATAGGTGAGCGCCACCGGGCCCACGAGGAACAGCGCATAGAGCGGTGCGTAGATCACCCCGCCGAAACGCAGCGCCATCTCGACGAGGGCGACGATGATGACGACCAGGAACTGAGCCCAGCGACGTCGTACGGTCGTGCGCGGATCGGTGATCATGAAGAAGATGAAGAGCTGATACATCGGCCCGGTGATCGGCGCGATTTCGGGAAGCACCGGCTGTCCGAGCGACACAGCGCGCAATGTGTTCAACAACAGGAAACTCGCGACGTAGGCGAGCGTGATGTGAAGAACACCGACCCGCGCCGCAATGATCAGCCCGAACGTCCAGATGACCAGGTTGGTTGTGAGATCATTGCCGAACTGGTGACTCAGGACCGAGATGCGATCCGGCGCAGCAAGAAGAAGCGCAGCGATCGCGAAGTTCGTCGGATTCCACAGATGGTTGTCGCGATAGCGTAATACGTACTTCGAGGAAATCGCGAGAAATCCGCCGAGCACAAACGGCCACATCGCTCCGCCCTGCGGCTTGATCAACAGAGTGAGACTGATGCCGCTGATGTACGCGCTCAGCAGATTGACGACTTTGCCGCGGTCGAACCATGAGAGCACGGCCTCGGTCGCGAGGCAAACCGCGAGCGACAGCGCGAGGCGCTCGTAACCGCCGAACATGTGATAGCGCAGCTGCGCCGTCACGAGCACGAGCGTGATGAGGAAAGCGATCAGATAGCGTGGATCGATCTTCCGTCCCAGATCCCAGGACCGTACGAGCGCGTTCCCGCTCGCTGGCGTCGCCTGCGTCGCGTCGGTCATATCGTCAGCGCTGCGGCTCGATAACCGTGACGATCTGGTCGATCAGCGGGCGCGGAATCACCTGCCGCGTTCCGGACGGCCAGTAGATCGTGACGCGATCCACCCACTCGCTAAGCCCAAGACCGAAGTGCAGACGCCGATCGTTTTGACTAGCGAAGCCCGATCCACCGTCTATCACGCGCCGCTGCTTGAGATCTCCCGATTCGAGCAGGACTTCAGCACCGATCGCGCTACGATTGCTTCGCGTGCCAACAAGCTTGAATCCGATCCAGTGATTGCTGCTGTCGGGATAGTTGCGATACATCACTGCCGGCTGATTCTGATTCGCGACAACGACGTCAACGGCGCCGCGATTCGAGAGATCTGCGAGCGCGACGGCGCGACCATCGTACAGATCGGTTGCGCCCACGTTCTTTGCGACGTCGATCCATCCTGCCACGCCGCGATTGATGTAGACGCGCGATGGCTCATAACCCGAGAGACTCAGGTTGCCGAATGCCGGCCATGTTGCGGCATCCTCGAATAGCCTTCCATTCGCGCCGGCGATTTTCGACATCGCATACCAGTAGTTTTTCTGACGATCGGCCGAGATAAATCCGTTCGCGACGAAGAGCTCGTTGTCGCCGTCGTTGTTGAGATCGCCGAACTGCGCACCCCACGCCCATCCTGCATCGGCGATCGCGCCTTCCGCGACGTTCCTGAACCGCTGGGACTCCGACATCTGGTTGAGACGCAGATTGTTGTTCTGAAAGAGATATCCGCGCTCGGAGATGTTGGTGACGAATGCGTCGAGCCTGCCGCGATTGAATGCATCGCCGAGGGCTACCGACATGCCGCTCTTGGATTCGCTTTCGAGGCCGGCCGTGGAGAGAACGAAGCGGCGGCCATGATCGTTGAGGTAGAGCTCTTCAGGACCGTAGTCATTCGCGAGATAAATGTCCGGCCACCCATCGCCGTTGAAGTCGGCGGACGCCACAGCAAGACTCCATCGTGTGCTGCCTACCCCCATCCTGTCGGTCACATCATCGAACTTGCCGGAGCCGGCATTGTGAAAGAGCAGATTCTTTCCACCGTTGGTCGCGAACTCGAAGCTGTTGTGCATGATCTTCGTCGTCGCGAGATGCCACAGGTCGATGTCGCGGAAATACGCGGTGACATAGAGGTCAAGCAGGCCGTCACGATCGTAGTCGAGCCAGATCGCGCTGTTGCTGTTTATCCAGCGGCGCAGACCGGCCTTCGCAGTGACTTCCTCGAACCGGTGTCCATCGATGTTCCTGAAAAGGGCCGGATATCCATATCGATAGACAAGCACGTCTTCGCGCCCGTCATTGTCGTAGTCGCCCCACACGGCTCCCATCGACACTCCCTCGCCTTCCCGATTGAGCGAGGCGAGGCCGGCGGTCGTTGCCACATCTTCGAACGTGTCATCGCCGCGATTGCGATACAGCGCGTTCGGTTCGCCAAAGCGGCTGTTGGTGAAATACAGATCCGACCAGCCATCGCCGTCGAAATCGGTCACCGAGACTGATGCGCCAAGCGCCGCAACGTGCGGCTCGATGCCCGCAATCTTCGCATCAAAGCTCGGCCGATGGTGCACGAAGCGGATTCCGGCGGCAGCGGTGCCGTCACGCAATGCGAATCCGGGATGAGCCGCGTCTGCGGCGGACCTGCTCGGCCCGTTATCGAGCCGCATGGCCAACAAAATCGCCGCGATAAACGGGGCGGCCATTATCACGCGACGAGCGGCCGGGGAGGGGCGGCGCAACATGGACGGAGTATAGCTTCGTTCCATCGCGGTAGCGACCGGATCTGCATAGCTTTTGATCATGGCGCTGATCCCTTATAGACCACCCGGATTTCGCGCGGCACTTGGGATAGGATTCGCCCTCATTCTTGCCGCGTGCGGATCGAGCTCGACTATTCCTGGAGTCGTTCCACCTCCGCCTCCACCGTCATCCGCGCCTCCGGCTGAGTGGACACTCGTTTGGAGCGACGACTTCACGGGACCGGCCGGCTCAGCGGTCGACGGAACGAAATGGGTAGCCGAAACGGGCGGGCAGGGTTGGGGAAATCAGGAAAAGGAGTACTACACATCCGGAACCGCGAACGCTGCGCTGGACGGCGATGGCAAACTCGTAATTACCGCTCGTGCCGAGCCGGCGAATTCTTCGCTCAGCTGCTGGTATGGTGCGTGTAAGTACACGTCTGCGCGGCTGCTCACGAAGGCGAAATTCGAGCCGACGTACGGTCGCTTCGAAGCACGCATCAAGATTCCCGGGGGACAGGGAATCTGGCCTGCGTTCTGGATGCTGGGCGCGAATATCGACGGCGTCGGTTGGCCTCGCTGCGGCGAGATCGACATCATGGAGAACATCGGTCGTGAGCCGAACATGGTTCATGGAACGGTGCATGGCCCCGGCTACTCTGGCGGCAGCGGGATCAGCGCCAGCTACCAGCTCGCTACGGAATCATTCGCTGACGGCTATCACGTGTTTGTGGTCGAGTGGACAGCGGGTGAGATCCGCTGGCTGGTCGATGACAAGGAATACAGCCGCACCACGACGGCGAGCTTGCCCGTTGGAGCAAGCTGGGTATTCGACCACCCGTTCTTTTTGATCATGAACGTCGCTGTCGGAGGTGCCTGGCCCGGAGATCCTGACGGCTCGACGATTTTCCCGCAACAGATGCTCGTGGACTACGTGCGCGTCTACAAACGCTGAGCCGAAATACTTAGCGTCGGGAGATGGTCCGACCCACAACACGCGTATTGTATTCGCGCAGATAACGCTGATGCTCGGCGTCGGTGGGATACTTGTCGTTCGGTCCGTACGGATATGAGCTCACGCGATGGAACGGCAGCGGGCCGACGGTCGTGCCGAATGCAGTATTGAGATCCGAATCCTTCACCCACCCGTCTGTATACAGCAGGAAATCGCGCTTCCAGCCAGGCGGAAGTGATTTCGCCGAGCTGGCGTCGAACTGGATCGTGGCTTCGTCGCCCGGGGCCATGACGATGTACTGGTCGTCGGAAGTGTTGAGCAGTGGCAGCACGTCGCCGAAGCGCGTGAACGCGCCTTCGATCTGCCGCCACGGTGATTGCTTCGTCGCTTCTTTGTACGCGAACCAGTATGGACCGTGCCGTCCACCTTTCCGATACATCCGCGAGTAGCCGCGGAAATGAAGATCGGCAGCGAGAGGTGCGAGCGTCGTTGTCTTCACCTGGTCGTTGACGAGTGTTTTTGCGACGAATGCGTGATCCCAGTAGATCTGCATGCTCGTCCGGATGCGGACGTGATGATCGGCGGTAGGAAACTTTCCGGCGAGATCGATGATGACCGTCTTATCTTTGCCGGAGGGAAATCCGATGTTAGCGATCACGGTGCGCCATTTTCCATTCGCATCGCGCACTTCCAGCGAATGGGGCGCGCTTTTCGAGGAAGGCTGTTGTGACATCGCGACGTTGATGCTTGCATCGGTCGGATAGATCCATCCGCGCAGAAACAGGAAAGTGCTTGCCCCGCCTGCAGGTGGGCCGAGGTCGAGAATGAGATCGTGGGGCTCGACGACTCCCTGGTATTGCGTCGGCGTGAAGTTCGATACGTACACATCGTCGATCTCGCGCAACGCGGGCAGAACATCGTTGCCGCGCTCGTCGATCGCCGATAGCGGCAGGGATCGGCGCGCCGTCTGAAAGAGTTTCATCGCGACGGGTCCGGGTGGCACGAAGCGCTCGTCAACGAACACGTCGACTGAATCTGGATGGTCGATCGCGACGAGTTTTACTTCATCCGCATACGCCGTTTCCCACAACTCCTCGGTGAATTGAAGGACATATCGGCCGTCGCGCGGCTGAAGCGCATCGCCTGATATGCGCACGTATTCCTGCGACGCACCGGCCGGCGCAAAGGCACTCGTACCGCCCATAAGCCCGAGCGGCATTCCGAGAGCGCTGCGCCACATCGCGTCGGTAACAAAGCGGAAGGCCTTTCCGTCCCAGGTGTAAACGAATGCGCACGATCCCTTGAGCATCTCGCTCTCGACGACGTCCTGGTCGGTTCCCGGAAAATAAACCGTCTGCGGCACTCCGTTGGGCCATTCGACACGAAGCACATCGGCTTTGAGATGAGGACCGAGGCCGAAGTGAGTCGTGCGGCCGGTTGCGACGCGTGTCTGATAGATGTCACCCGCACGCAGCTCGAGCTTCGCGCCGACGCCGAATGCGTTGTTCTTGCCGCTGCCGTTGCGAAGACTTTTCAGCGCGACGTTCACAGCAAGGTTGCTGTTTCCAAAATCGTTGCGGAGGATTCGCGGTGAACCCAGGGCATCGATCAGCATCAGATCCTGATCACCGTCCGCATCGAAGTCGGTGTCGGCGATCAGGGAAGCGCCGGCAGTCTGAGCCGTCGCAGGAATCAGTGTGGAACGATCGACGAATCGGCCTGTACCATCGTTTCGAAACAGAACGACTCTTGACG
Source organism: Gemmatimonadales bacterium (assembly GCA_039933985.1). Taxonomy (GTDB): domain Bacteria; phylum Gemmatimonadota; class Gemmatimonadetes; order Gemmatimonadales; family Gemmatimonadaceae; genus UBA4720. The sequence continues at coordinate 5,287 of JBDTNA010000097.1, forward strand.
CACCTCCAATTACGAGGTCGAGCCAGCCGTCGTTGTCGTAATCGACAAAGGTGGCGGACGATCCCGTGATCGCACGTGCGCCCGCGCTCGATCGGCCGTCACGAGAGAATCTTCCGTTTCCGTTGTTCAGCCAGAAGGTCACGGCGCTGCCATCCACACTCTGGATGAAGAGATCGAGAAAACCGTCGTTGTTGTAGTCGCCGGCAGCTACGACGCTCGAGCTCTCTCCCCGGGGAAGCCCACTTGCCGGAGTTGCATCATCGAAACGTTGAGCACCACCGTTGTGAAATAGCCCACCAGCCGCGCCGGCCACGAACAAGTCAACACGTCCGTCTCCGTCGAAATCACCGAACGCAGCATCGCGTGCGCCAACGCCAAGACCGAAGGCCGCTGTCGCCTCAGTGAACGTTCCATCGAGATTATTTCGATAAACGACGCTGCGAATGTTCGCCGCGAGCAGGAGATCGAGATCCCCATCGTGATCGAGATCGACGAAAAGAGCCTTGTGGGCTCCCATCACTTCGGTAACACGCGCTTTCGCCGTCGTCTCTTCAAAACTGCCGTCGCCGCGATTTCGGAAAAGATGCCCACGCCCTTCCGCGCCGATAACGAACAGATCCAGCCAACCGTCGTTGTCATAGTCCGCGAAAGTCGCGTAGCGAGCGCCCCCCGGAAGCGAGATGGCCGAGCGATCGGTGACATCTCTCACGAAACCGTTACGAACTCGATAAAGGCGGGTGATCGATCTCACGGAAACGAAGAGATCGTCGGTGCCGTCGCCATCCACATCGCCCACGGCGAGCGAGTTGAATCCATCTTTCGCCTTCGCTGAATCGGCCCTTTGAGGCGGGGTGGATTCCAGACCGACTTCGCCCGTGACATCGGTAAATTTTACGATCTCACCTGTCGGCTTCTGCTGCGATCTGCGCAATGAGATGAAATCCTTCGGAGCGAACGTCAGCACCGGCTGACCGGCAATCGGACCGTCCGGCGACTTTACTTCTTCGAGCGACGCCTGATATGGCGACGTAACCTTCATCAGATCGACGACGCGGGCGATCGTTGCTCTCGACTCCGCAATCTTTCCGGCACGTATGAGTTGAATTGAGCTGTCGAGATAGGCTCGTACTTCCTTCGGAGGCTCGGGCGGAATTCTTCTCACTTCTTCGAGCTGCCGAACAACACTGTCGCTCTCGCCACGCTTCGCGAGTGCCTCGAGCAGCATCAGCCGCGCTGCAAGATTCGCAGGAGCAACGGTCAGCAATTCCCGCAGCCGTTTCTCGTACTTTCGAGCCGATGCGGGGTCGCGCTGCTGTTCTTCAAGCTGAGCGAGCGCAAACAAAACTCGAGCGTTCCTGGTCGTGTCGGGTTGAAGTTCCTCGAGCGTCTTACGGGCGTCTGAGGATCGCCCGGTTAACGCGTACACCTTTGCGAGAAGCAGACGTACATCGGTGCTGGATGGATCCAGTTTCTGCGCACGAAGAAGCTGCTTCTCCGCATCCGGAAAACGACCGGCCTGGAGATAAGTAAGTCCGAGATTCGTGTAACCGAACGGATCATTCGGTGCCAACTCGCTCAGTTTCTTGAACGTCGACTCGGCTTCTGCCAGCTGGCTTCGCTGGAGATAGCCGAGTGCGAGCATGCGCGTCGCGTAAAGCTCTTCGACCGATGCGTGCTCGGTCCGACACGCGGTGATTCCGAGAATGGACACGGCGGCAACAAGAATCGCGATCGCCCGCCTGTTCATGCTGATTCGAGCGAATCGATGTCGAGCGCGAACACGCTTCCTTCCAGCTCGCGTGGCACGATTGCATTCAGATAGTCTATGAACGCCACACTTCCGCGACGACCCGGGCGCGAAAGATTCCAACACCGATCAAACAGTGAAGAAACCCTGTGCACGCTCAATGAATGACTGTGAGAGAGCAAACTGAAGTCATTCCCTTCAATCGATCCCTGATCACCGATCGCGAAGACCTGAGGCATTTCTGGCGAGTCGGACTGCATCTGCGCCGCAAGATGATCGACAACGCGTCGCTTCGATGCACCGCCGGCGATCACGTCAACGGTAAGCCCCGTCGCTTGAACAGTCACTGCGTCGAACAGCTCCGGCTCGGTTGTCAGCAGCTCGAGCGTCATGCGCCGCAGCGTCCCCACCGGAAGCGGCTTCGTCTCGACCAGCGTGACCTGCATGTCTCCGGCATAGCTGATGTTGGCAACGGCCTTGATGAGAGACGACGCGTTGAGAAGTCGCGCGGCGTCGCGCATCAGCTCGACCGGGCGCACCTGTTCCGACAACGTGTCCGCCAGTGTCATCACCATAGCGCCATTGTATGGCCCAACAGCCACCCTCTCCCAGTGCTTTTCGGGCAGCAGCGGTCTCAAAGCCTCGAACAGCAAGTGACCACGTCCACTCGCGACGCCAAGCGTGAGTCCCATTTCGAGAATGCGCGTCAGAGCCGCGCCCATCGCATCGCTCGGACGAGTGAAGCGCTCATCAGGTTCGCAGATGGTACCATCGTAGTCGAAGACAATCGCTCCGACGTTGACGCCGCGCTGAATCGATGCCCACCCCTCGTACCCGGCCCGCCACTGATCCTGCGCGTCTTCGTTTGCACCTCCCCACGCCGCACCACCGACCTTGCGCACGATCCAATGGTCAATCCGCTCTCGGCGTCGTGTCGCATCCGGCGCTGTGACGGCTGGGTACCGAGAAATGTCCAGCTTATACAACTCGCGTGTGGCTGTCGTGACCGGCAACTGATCCGAAGTGACATCCGTTCGCAGTGGAAAGCGGCCAATGAGCTCTGACGCCAACAGGAGAAGCTCGATCGCGCCTTCGCTTCCCTCTTTTGTAGTCTCGACAACGATCCTCGCGACATTCTCTGGTAGCAGCTCCAAAGTCTTGAGCGCTACGTCACGACACTCGGGGCTGATGAATGCGACGACTGTCGTTTTGTCGATCCTTTGTGTCAGAGCGTGATACGCCCCGTGCGCAAAGTTTCGATAGTCGGTCAGCAACGCCGCGCCAAGCGCCGCTTCATTGCACTCAGATGCAAAATGGGTCGCTGCCGGTGAACTCCATCCTGCCGCAAGCACATCGAAGACCTGCCGGTCAAGCTCACGACTCTCGATCATCTTCGACGGCGCAGGAACGTCCGCTTCGATTTCTTCTCGGCCGAAAACAGTTGCGTAAGCTCGATTCAGAAGAGCAACTGTAGCGACGAGTGAATTGAAGCCGAGCGGATCGGTCGCGACCGGAAGATCGAGCTCGATGCGCTGCGCGTGACGACAATCACGCATCTGCGTGCCGAGGGGACTTCCAACTCGGCCGATGATCGTTCCGAGCACCGGATGAGCCGCCTGCGACGCGCGAATGGAGGCGTTCACAATGTCCGGATTACCGCCCCCGGCAGAAAGAAGGAGAACGCCGGAAATATCGTCACCGGGCCTGAGGGCAAACTCATAAGGCGTGACAACTTCAGCGGGGAGACGTGCAAACGACTGATGAAGGCGTACGACAAAATCGCCAGCCGTTACGGACCCACCAGAGGCAACCACGATGAGCGGGTGCGCGGCGAGACCGTGAACCAGCTCCAGAAGGGCACTCAGATCTTGTTGCTTCGCCCAGGCGAGCGTCGTAGAGAGCTCGCCTGGATCATGTTCGTATCGAGGTCTCAGAACTTCAGCCGCTTGAGATAATCGAAGCTCACCTTGGCGCTGCCGAGCGGCGACGGCGCGGGGTTATCGTGCTCGACAAAGAAATACTTGGTTCCTGCTCTCTTATGCTGAGCGAAGATGCGCGCGAAATCGATCTGGCCCTTCCCTACATCAACCATGCGCTGCTCGGGTGCGGGGCCCATGTCTTTCACGTGCACTGCCTCGAACCGGCCAGGGAATCGATTGAAATACTCCTGGGGAGTCTTTCCGCCCTTGGTCACCCAGAAAAGATCCATCTCCATCGCGACAAGCTTGGGATCGGTGCGCTCGAGCAGCAGGTCATATGGGATGACCCCCTCCATCGACTTGAACTCGAAGTCATGATTGTGGTAGCCGAGTCGTACGCCCGCTTTGCGCGCCGTTTCGCCTGCGGAGTTGAAGAGGTCAGCGTATCTGCGAAAGTTGTCGAGCGTCCGATCTTTTTCTTCGATGTATGCGACGATCAGGTATTTGTGTCCCATGATCTTCGCGTTCTCGATCGTCTGCTCCCAGTTGTTGGTAAGTGCAGCGGGAGTTCCGATGTGCGCCGACGGCGCATCGAGGTCGAGGCTTCTTAGTATC
>JBDTNA010000098.1:0-9535 GCA_039933985.1 Gemmatimonadales bacterium
CCCGCATTGGCCGCACGCTGCTCGTCGGCGCGATCGCGGGGTCTTCACGCTCGGCTTGTGTGGACGGTTGGCGATGTATTGCTTCGCGCAATTCACGGATCGTCCGAACATCGTGACGTTGCGAGGTGTCCTGTCAGTTGGAATTGCCGGCAGCATCGCAGGAATAGTTGCCGCAGTCCTCTACGTGTCGGTCGGGCGCTGGATCATTCCGCGTGCACCGACGCTCGTTCGCGGCATAGCTTTCGGATTGCTCACGCTTCTTGTCGCTTCGCCGGGTATTCGCCCACCCTGGCCCCTGACATTCGCGCTCTTTACGCCTGCGTTTCTGTTGTACGGCGTGATTTTCGTCGCGCTGAGGGAAAAGATCGTAAGTTCTTGAGATGCGTACAGTCTTGATCCGGTATTGCCCGGTTTGACCGGGTAAGACATTCATAGCGGCCCGTGTGGCTGCTGATCTCGCAGCGGATAAATCGCTCGACGTCACGAGAGTGAAGGGCGACCTTCTCGAGCTTCGCGTTCTCGTGGATGGCGCAGAAGTCGTGAACGTCAATCCGATGCTCTATCCGTCACCATCATCTGTCGCAGCAAAGGTCAGGGCACATCTCGTTGCGGAGGAAACATGAAAAAGAAGGGACCAAGAGGCATTCCGGATTTCTCTGCCAAGAAGAAAGGTCCGCCAGTTCCGGACGCACCGCAGGGAAAGCATGCGATTCATAGCACGCCACCTCGCGAGCCGATCGCGAAGCCTCAGGCAACGTCGCAGAAGTCAGGTCGTCGCGGAGCATGAGCTAACGGTGACCCCGGATGGCAAAACGCGCTTGCCTCGCGATAGGCGCTGACCTGGAGACGAAAATGGAAGTATGCACGCACGTGACGGGAATGACGGTCGTCAGGCCACACGACGTCGATGGATGCGAGGATTGTCTCAAGACCGGAAGCTGGTGGGTTCATCTTCGCAGCTGTCTCTCCTGCGGGTATGTCGGATGCTGCGACGATTCACCGAACAAGCATGCGACGAAGCACTACCATGCGACAACGCATCCAGTCATCCGCAGCATGGAACCGGGTGAGGACTGGGCATGGTGTTACCTCGACGAGATTGTGATGGAGCCCGCGCCGCGCCCGGCGTCGTAAAAACTGAACAGCGGAGCAGCACGAAATTCATGCTGCCCCGCCGAACGATGCTACGCGCCCCGGCCGGGCATTTTGATGACGCCAAGTTTCATCAGGGCGTACACGGCCAGGTCAGCGACAACGAAGGCGATCGCCATCATCTGAAACGAGCCGAACGCCAGGACCCGGGTTTGTGCCAGCACCGCTGCCAAAGCGATTCCAAATACGGCGCTGAACAACATGAAAACTTCGGGCTTGCGAATGTTAGCGCTCATTCTCTTCTCCGATAAAGGTGAGGCCCGACTTCAGTTATATCGTCCCGGTTCATAGCCGCAAGCGACATCATTTCATTGCCTGAGCAACCGAGTTATTGCGGCTCAGCTCGATCAGAACAGGAGCAACGCGATGCCCGTGGTTGCAGAGGCGAAAAGCGCGCTCGCCGCCACTGCTTCCAATCCGATCGGGCCCACAGCCCACGCAAGGTAGGCCGTTCTTCCGCCGCTGATAATGTCCGCTCCGAGAACCCTGCGGAAACCCTTCACTGCCGGATTGTCCCACCAGCCCGGCCACTGGTTTTGCAGCGTGCGACCGTTGAAATCGCCGACATTCTGGCTGTAGGGCATCGGGAGCGCGCCGGGCAGACTCATCCATGAAGTCAGGTTCTGCTCCCAGTAACTCGCCGAGCTTCGGGCAATTGACGCTACACCAGCTACAGCCGCTGCTTCGTTGGCAGGAAGAGAAGCGGCTGCCTGGGCTTCGATCGCGTTGGTCTGACTCACGAACTCGGGCAGCGATCCAGCACTGTTGGCGACAGCGGCAAGACGATCGATGTAGCCGACCGCGGCAGCAGAAAGCTCGTACTTGGCCGTCATCGAGGGAATGTATGCAAGCATGCTCGTCCGCACCGACGTTATCTCAGAATCGGTCACGCACGATTCCTTACGGAACGACTCTTCCATGAACGATGACGGTACGTCGGTGCCGCGTGTGGTTTTGTGGAATTCCTTCAGGGCCTTCACCGCACGGCGGCACAGTTCTGCTCGCGTCGGTGCCTTGCCGTCTTTCTTCGACAGCTCCTTATAGATGTACTCGAGGCCGTCGGTGTGATACTTCCCGATCCAGCTGTACTTCTGTCGCAGGTCGTCCACCTTTGCCCGCACAATCGGCGGATCCGACGCCGCCACAACCGAGCTCGGCGAAGTCGTGTCGGGTGTGCAGCTGACGATCGTGAGCGCACTGCCGGCTGTGAGCGCCAGCAGAACTGCGACGTACGTGGTTCGCGTTCGCATTTTTGCCTCCGTTGCTTGAACTGAACGAGTGCATCTCGTTCGGAGGCGAATCCTAAATCCCGTCGCGTTCGAACTCGTCAGCGTTCCGTTGCGCGCGACAACGCATTCTCTTCGTTTGTCGGCTGCAAGATGAGCATCGCGATCAACACAGACGCGTCGCTCGATGTGTTGGCCCGTGAATGCTTCGTAATGCGTTCGACAATTGCTCGGAGCCACTCGTGATCGCTCCCTTGAAGGTTGTCCATCTCCATCAGCCGTCGTTCCATGTCGATGCCGAAATTACGGGCGAGTGCTTGCCGGGCCTGAATCGCGAGTGATGCAACGCCCGCTCGCTCATGAGGCCGCGCACGTTGGGCAATGCGCGAGACACGCGACAGGATCGATTCACCAACGACGGAGGTGCATGGCACGCCAGGCCAGATGCCGATGAGAGCCTGGTCGAGATCGAGATACCTGCGGAGGTCCGCTATAGCTCGGCGAAATGCGGCATGATCCATTTCGATTTGTCGACCGTCAGCGCAGCGGAGGCAATCCAGAATGACCTCGGGATCGTCCGAGACAACACCGTCTCGCGAAGCAACGAGTCTTGCTGTTTGCGTGGCCCTTACGACGGCGACAAAGCCGCGATTCGGCGCCGCGACGGCCGATGCGATCGGCGTGTCGTGCGTCGCGGTTTGTAAACTGCCCATCCATCGCGAAAGTGTCGCCCTGATCGCCTCGATCGCAGCGGTGTTACTACGGCGCACCGGAGTATCATCGAAGTCGGTGAGCGAGGGAAACGCCGACGTGATGATTCCCGCCTCATTCATCTTCCGTCGAAGAATCTGTTCGGTTCTCACCAGCGTTTCGGCGCACGCGGGCGGACGAATCGCGTAGGAGTACACCTGCTTGTGCATCGAGCCAAGTCGTGCAACGCGCCCAAGCCGCTGCTCCATCCGAGCGGGTGTCCAGGGCAGGTCGAGATGGATTACGACGGATGCGTCCTGAAGATTGACTCCTTCGCTCAACAGGTCCGTCGTGAGCAGAAGCGTGATTTCCTCCGACGGCCGAGGAGCTGTGCGGTTCGACGCCGCAGGTGCGAAACGCTGGAGCGTTTCAGCGCGTGTAATCCGCCCTCCGGCGACGCGCGCGCCTGATCCGGTCAATGCTGCGACGCGGCCATCCGCGGCAAGATGTGAAAACATTGTTTCAACAGTGCGCGCGAATTGAGAGAATGCGACGATCCTCGATCCCTCATGCTCCGAGCGAACACGTCGAACTATCCTTGCCCGCTCGCTGTCGCGCGTGTCGTTCGATTTGATCCCGCGAAGCAATGCTGAAAGACCGTTCTGGTGCGCCCTGACGATGGGGAGCAGTGCTTCCGCGTGGCCGGTCGGTCGCGCCAGAAAAGACGAGAATGTCAGCTGAACGGAGTCATCATAGCCGCGCCACGCATTAAGGTCCGAGCGCGATGGGTAGACGCCATCTTCGAGCGCCGCTATCAGGGCGATTGCCCTCTGGAGCCGACGGACGATCCCCGAACGAAGCGCTCCGTCGCTCGACGCCCATTGCCTGATCAGTGAATGAGTCACAAGAACTCCGCCGTCGCCGCCATCGCTTGGTGGAAGCGGCGGCGGCAGAGCGAGGATCATGTTCAACAGCGTTTCGTTTTCCGCAGTCGGAAGCCATCTAAGCCGCTCGATTTGCGGTGTAGCCGCGGCCGTAAGGCCGTGCTTGTCCCGTCTGAGAACGCAGCGCCCCAGCTCAGCCGCTGACAAACGTTCTGCTCGAGTTCCGAGAAATAGCGACAGCAATGCAGTGAGATCACCGCGCTTGTTGTGAATTGGAGTAGCCGACATGAGCAGGACTTCTTTGCCCGTAGCGAGCCGCGACAGCGATCCAAAACGTCGTGTTGACGGATTGCGGGCGTGATGTGCTTCGTCGACTATCAGAATCGACGGATCAGAGGTGTTGCTGGCACCGCGGCTCAACGACTCGAACGAGACAAACGCGATCAGGCGGTTCGCTCGGCGCGCAGCGTCGGTCCACATCGGTCGCAATACTGCCGGCGCTACTACAAGAACGCGCGTGTTGGGAGCGGCCAGCGCAAGAGCCGTGAATGTCTTGCCAGTTCCAACAGGGTCGCACAGAAATGCCCCGCCGAATTCGTCAATAGCGCCACGAAGCCGGTGAACAGCCTGAACCTGATGTGCATGGAGTGCGATCGAGCCGAGCAATTGGCACTCGCCGTCGCTGTCACTGCTTATGACTGCGGAGGCAATCGCTGCGCGTACCCGGGTCGGGTCAACCAGCTCGGGAAGTACGGCATCGCCTAGTCCGTCCATTCGAGCAGCGCCCTGACATCAGACAGACTCAGGTCGTAGGCCGACAGCACTGCATCGAGCAGATCTTCCGGCTTCGGCTCATCTCCCTGAACCGCTCGCTCCGCGATCGGTGCCATGATGCGTCGTGCGCGATCCCAATTTGCCGGCAATGGAACAATCGACATCGTCCATCCCAGATAACGCCGGTAGTTTCCGCGCGCCGGCTCGGCAACTACTCCAAGCCAGGAAGAAACGAGCGGAGAATTGAGGATAGCCGAGAGGGCATGCGCATCGCAGAGAGTGGGGCAGCGAACGACGTAACAGCTGTTGAGCGGAACGATTGGATCACCGGCGCCCACCGTCGCTGCCCTCGGGGTTCGTCCGATGTCGGGCCAGACTACGCGCGGAAGATCTGATTTCGCGCTTTCAGTTCGAAAGAGCATCCACCACGCGCGCTTTCCGAGTGCATCGCTTCGCTGCTCGAGCCGACGTCGAAAGCTGTTGAACAGGGACGCGGTGCGAGGGGGAAGTTTGGCGACGGGAAGACCATCGTCGCCGTGTGTCCAGATGATACAGTTTGTTGTCCTTCGAATCGACCATTTCTCGACCTCATCTCCCCGCAGGAGACGACGGAGCATCGCAGGTTCAATGGAGGCCAGGCGCGGATCGCCGTCAGGAATTACAAACGCCTCGTTACAGCCTGTTTTCACTCCGAGCAATGGGCGTCCGAATACGGACTGCCCCATTGGAATGCCCGCGGCGGCGACAGCTTCGAACGCATCTCGCACGGGCGGCGGGAGAAGGAGCCAGGGACTACCAGAGCTGGCGTCGAACGGAATTCGCGAGCTCTCGATACACCAGCCTTTCGCGCCCTCCTTACGATGAACTACTGCCGAAGTCATCGCGCTCGAACAGGTCGAGTCCTTTCGTGAAGCAATTATGATTGACGGATAGACTGCGGCTTGGAAGAGCTGCGGCGCGTCGGTCAAGTCGTGCAGCTCACGGATTCTCGCACGATCGGTGAGCAGGGCTCGCACACCTCCACCGGCCAGCGATTTCCAAAGCTTCGAAGGAACGATGAGAGCGGATACTCCATCACCGCGAAGCAGCTCGAGCGATCGCTCGACGAAAAGAGCGGCGAGGTCGACTTGCGATCCGAAGCCGCGTCCGGCGGCGGCCGCATCGCTCCCTCCCAGCCACGCGGCATTCTTGTACACCGCATACCGGCGGCGAAGATCGATTCGTGATTGCGGATCGAGATTGTGAGTTCTTATCCAGGGCGGATTGCCTATGACGACGCCGAAACCGCCTGCTGACGCGACGTCACCGAATCGCGCAGCGAATGAAAAGGGGAGCGCACCTCCGTTGGCGAGGCGCCGCGACTCGCGTTTCGCGGTGCGCACCTCGGCCCTGAGTCGCGCCAGAGTCGCTTTCGTGTCCGGATTCGGATGCTTCCTTTCGCCAAACAGGTCGCGTGAGCGAGCCGCTCCGAGAATTTCTCGGCGGTCAGCGATCAGTCGCCGTACGCGTGATTCTGTCGCCGAGATTGCGCAGTCACGCTCGATCGAGTCGAGCACGCGCGCGAGCGACTTCTTTCTCGGACCAGTTGCTCGCGTGTAGCGGCCGCGAATCGTCGAGATTCGCCTGCCTGGAAAGCGTGAAGCTGAGAAGGCGAAGGAATCGCCGGAAAGTGAGTCCCCGATCCTGATGTTGCGATCGAGATTGGGAAGCGGAGTGACGCGAAGCGGGTCGCTCTCTGGATCCTCGATCGCCATGGACAACCAGAGCCGCAGCTCGCAAAGCCAGACGGCGGTCGGATTGATGTCTACGCCGAAAATCGATCGCGTAAGGATTTCGCGCCTGACGAGATGCAGCGGACGAATGTCACCGAGTCGCAGCCGCAGTGCCGAGAGCTGTTCCAGGCAGTGCACCAAAAAAGCTCCCGAGCCGCATGCCGGATCGAGAACGGTGATCGAATCTGTCTTGTCGAGAAGACTCTTCCGCGTGCGGGCCGAAGGAACCGCGCCATGAAGTGCGAGCGCGACACTGGATGCAGGAGCGGAAGAAGACTCGAGGGCGTATGACAGGGATCGTTCAGCGACCTCCGCGACGAGTGACTGCGGTGTGTAGTACGCGCCTGTCGTCTTGCGATTGGTCGCCGACATGAGCGACTCGAACGCTTTGCCGAGCATCTCCGGGTCGATCGCGGCTTCGGACCAGAGAGTCGTGTCTTCGCGCGCGGTGAATCGATAGCGGGAGAGGAGCTGTCCGAACAGATCCCCGAGCGATTCGTCAGATAGAAATGTTTTCGCGCACCTTGTTTCGAGAGGTGTGCGGGCAAAAAGGCCACCATTCAGGAACGGGATACCGCCGAATTTCTTTGCGCGCGCAGCACGATTGCGAGGATGCGTATTGAGCGTTCCAAAGAAAAGCGGCTCGAGTACACGGCGGTGAAAATTCCCGCCGGTGACCATGCAGTCTGCGTACCGATTGCCGAGGAAACTGTGGTCCCGGTCGAGCCATCCCTTGGTTTCCAGAAACGACAGAAAGAGAAGACGCGATGCGTGAAGCAGGGCAAGCTCGAATGCATCGTCCCGCACAACCGACCGTGGCAGACTCTCTGCGAGACATGACACCTGGTGCTCCAGCGCGCGAAAGAATCGCTTGCTGACCGATTCGCGGCCGAGGATCTCGACCCACCGGCAATGAGTGAGGATGTCGGAGTCGGATCGCGCGGCAGCGAGGGCGCAAATCGTTTCGGAATCACTGTCGACGATGTTCTCGCGGGCTGCGACGAGGGCGGCAACGCGCGGTCGCAGAGCAGTGAGGTCCACGGCAGCGATCGTTGTCTTGCCACTGCTGTGCTCGACAGCGACAAGGGTCCACAAATATTGTGGGGCGTTCGTTGTGAGACGAATCGCAGCGCGATTGAGCACCGCGCGGAAATCTTCGGCGCAGTCGAGCTCGAAGACGAGCGCCCTCAGCGAGCCAGAGCCCCGCGCGATGTGACAGTTGTGCAAGGATGCGGGGAGCGACAGCGACGAGCGGTGGGCCTGGTCTATCTGGATGAGCTTGGCAAACCCCAACTCATCGAGGAGCGGCTGAGTGGATTCGGAGCTGACAATCCGGTCGAGGAGCTTTGCGGCGGACGCGAGTGATCGCACCCGCGAAGCCTGACGCGACAGCGGTTGCGAACAGACATCGTTCCACTACGCGAGGCAAAGATTTCGCGCGTGCTGAGGCGCGGATGGCAAATGGGGTCAGAGTCATTCCAACTCTGACCCCATTCGCTTTCAACCAACGTCTAGTGGCAGCTTCCCGTGCCTGAATCCGTGAACGATGCGCCTGCAACGGGAATGAACTGCCACGAGTAACTGCCGGTCGAAAGAGTCAGCTTCAACACGCCGTAGCTGCTGCTGTCGAAAATCTGACTGTTCGCTTTGAGCGTGCCGATGCCGTAGTGGCTTCGCCCGCCCGTGCCGACAATGAACTCACGAATTCCTCGGGCTGCGTCAGCGACACCGGTCGGAGTTTGCGGAGCGAATCGCTCGTAGTCGTGATCGTGCCCGCTCAGAATTACGTCGGCGTTGAAATCGTAGAGCGCCTGCCAGAACGGTTGAACGCTCGTGTCATTACCGTGATCGAGACCCGAGCTGAATCGCGCGTGATGCCAGTATGCGAGCGTACATGACTTCGTGTTCGCCGCCAGATCAGCGCGCAGCCACACTTCCTGAGCCGATCCCGCGGTGCGTGTGATGTTGCTGTTGAGTGCGATTATGTGCCAGTCACCAAGGTCGTAGCTGTAATAGCCTTTCGCCGGATCGCCCGCCGCGGCGCCGAAGTAGCCGTAGTAGCCCGTCGCATTCGGCGTGACGTAGTCGTGATTACCCGGCGCCGGCCTGGTGCGCGCCTTGTGACGGCCCCACGTCGGATTGTAGCAATTGTCGTATTCGGTCATTGAACCGCTGTCATACACATTGTCGCCAACCGTGAACACAGTTCCCGCAATTCCGTCGAGAAGATTTGCGGTGGCTTCGTCTCCGCTCGACGCGCACGACGCAATGTCACCGGCGCCAACAAATACAGCTGGCGGTGGTGGTGGCGGTGGTGGTGGTGGTGGCGGTGGTGGCGGTGGTGGCGGTGGTGGCGGTGGCGGTGGTGGCGGTGGTGGCGGTGGTGGCGGCGGCAGAGGTTCGGGAGGCGGCGCGCTCTTGGTGAGCAGCCATTCGGTCAATCGCGCAATCTCTTGGGCCGGCTCCGAAGTGAGGTCGAACCACTGCTTTCGCTTAATTCGAAAGGGGACGTCGCACTGGCGGAGTTTTACCGGCACGATGTGCAAGCCGCGATCGATTGCCTCGTTGATTTCGTCGCGAACATTCGGCGACGCCACCGATTCCGGCGTGAGCACAACCATGAATCGCGAGCAGACCCTTAGCGCGCTTTCGATTTCGTCGTCCCAGGAGGCACCCACAGGGATATCGAGCACATCGAGCCAGAGGTCGACGCCCGCTCTCCGCATCTGCTCCGCCATGCCGGACACAAAGTCCTTGTCCGCACGCCCATAGCTGATGAAGACCTTGTCGTTGCCGCTCACCTACCCCCCCGTACTCGATTGCTTGGGCCGACCGGAGCCAACTATGGCTCCGGAAAACGCACATGTCTAGGCGCATGGCCCGTAGACGAAAGACAAGCCCCGCCGACGACTTCATCGAGTTGATGGCGATGCTGCCGTGGTGGGCTTCGCTGCTGACCGCTCTCGTGGCCTACCTGGTGCTCCATCAGTTCGCCTCGCAGGCCCCGCCCGTTGTAACCAGCCCCGCGCAGATGCAG
>JBDTNA010000099.1:0-9528 GCA_039933985.1 Gemmatimonadales bacterium
TCTTGGTGGGATCGTCGGGGTCTGGCCTCGCGAAGACCGGAACGACCGTCCAGTACATTCAAATTCAATGGATATTTTCGATACGCTCGCCGAAATGGGTCATGAAGAAGTGGTTGTCGCGAGTGATCCATCATGCGGCTATAAGGGAATAATCGCGGTGCACAGCACAGCACTTGGCCCGGCGCTCGGCGGAACGCGTTTCTGGCAGTATCACTCCGACGAAGCTGCGATCACCGATGCGCTGCGACTCTCGCGAGGTATGACGTACAAGAACGCGGTGGCGAATCTCGATCTCGGTGGCGGAAAATCGGTGATCGTTGGTGACAACAGGACGAAGGACCGCGAAGCGATTTTTCGCGCGCATGGACGATTTGTAGAGAGCCTTGGCGGCCGCTACATCACAGCCGAAGATGTCGGCACCGGGCCGGATGATATGGATTTCGTCCATATGGAGACGGAACACGTCGCCGGTCTTCACGATAAATCGGGCGACCCATCGCCGGTAACGGCACACGGAGTATTTCGCGCGATCAAGGCTTCGGCAAAACGGCGCTGGGGCACCGATGATTTGAACGGCAAGGTCGTCACGATTCAGGGAGTCGGAAACGTTGGACGCCATCTCGCAAAAGAGCTGCATGAAGCCGGCGCAAAGCTGATCGTATCCGACATCGATCCCGAGCGTACCGCACGAGTTGCGAAGGATTTCGGAGCAACCGTCGTAGAAGGCGACGAGATCTATTCGTCGGAGGCCGATATCTTCGCTCCCTGCGCGATGGGCGGAATCATCAACGATGACACACTGCCTTTGTTGCGGGTCGAGGTCATTGCCGGAGGCGCGAATAACCAGCTCCTTCGTCCGTATCACGGCGACCTGCTCGAAGAGATGGGGATGGTGTATGCGCCGGACTACGTGGCGAATGCCGGCGGTGTGATCAACGTGTTCGGCGAAGTGGCCGGATGGGATCGCGAGCACGCCTTGAGCAAGGCCGACGAGATCTACGACACCGTGCTAAGCATTTTTGAGATCGCGAAGGCAGAAGGCATTCCGTCCTACTGCGCGGCCGACCGGCTCGCTGAACGGCGTCTGGAAAAGGTCGGCAAGAAATGGAGTCCGCCGAAATGAGCTCACCATCGCCGGAAGTAATCCCGATCGCGTCAGATCATGCCGGCTTCGAGCTAAAGGAGAAATTGAAGACGAAGCTCGAAGATATGGGCTACGCGGTCCAGGATCTCGGCGCGAAATCGCCGGAGCCCAGCGACTATCCGGATTTCGCTCATCCTCTTGCGCGAGAGGTCTCCACTGGCGAAGTCAAACGGGGGATTCTCCTTTGCGGGAGCGGCGTCGGAGTCGACATTGTCGCCAATCGCTATCCGCACGTGAGAGCTGCGCTAGCCTGGATGCCTGAAATCGCCGAGTTGTCAAGGCGACATAATGACTCGAACGTTCTGGTGATTCCGGCTAGATTCGTGTCGGACGAGGACGCCGTGGAGATGATGAAGCGGTGGCTCGAGACCGATTTCGAGGGTGGGCGACACGCCCGCCGGGTGGACAAGATTGATGAGGAGCTGGAGTAGTGGAGAGAGCTGAAGTGGCAGAGCGTTCAGAGATGCCGATGCTTTCGGAATACGACCCCGATGTCGCGGCGATGATCCGCCGCGAGGTCGATCGTCAGCGTCATGGAATCGAGCTGATCGCCAGCGAGAATTTCGTCTCGGAAGCAGTGCTCGAGGCGATGGGAACTCCGCTCACCAACAAGTACGCCGAAGGCCTTCCGGGAAAGCGCTATTACGGCGGATGCGAATTCGTCGATCAGGTCGAGCAGCTCGCGATCGATCGCGCAAAGCAGCTCTTCTCCGCCGACCACGCGAACGTGCAGCCGCATTCGGGAGCGCAGGCGAATGCCGCGGTGTATCTGGCGTTCCTCAAGCCGGGTGACACTGTGCTCGGGCTCGACCTGTCGCAGGGCGGACATCTCACGCATGGATCGCCGGTGAATTTCTCCGGCCTGCTCTACCACGCCATTCACTACGGCGTTGGTGATGACGGCCGCATCGACTACAAGGCAATGCAGGAGATCGCTCGACGCGAGCGTCCGAAGATGATAATTGCCGGTGCGAGTGCTTATGCGCGAATCATCGACTTCGAGCCGTTTGCGGAGGTCGCTCGCGAGATAGGCGCGAAGTTCGTGGTGGACATGGCTCACTTTGCCGGTCTCGTCGCCACCGGACATCACCCGTCGCCGATACCGCATGCGGATGCCGTAACGACCACGACGCACAAGACTCTTCGCGGACCGCGTGGTGGAATGATTCTGTGCAAGGCGGAGCACGCGAAGGCGATCGACAAGGCAATGTTCCCGGGAACGCAGGGCGGGCCGCTCGAGCATGTGATCGCTGCAAAGGCAGTCGCGTTCAAGGAAGCGCTCGATCCGTCGTTCGCTGAATACTCGCGGCAGATAATCGCGAATGCCCAGGCACTTGCAGGCGCGCTCGCATCTGCGGGATTCGACATCGTGTCCGGCGGGACCGACAATCATCTGATGCTTGTCGACCTTCGCAATCGCGAGCTCACCGGAAAGATCGCCGAGAAGGCGCTGGATGTCGCCGGAATCACTGTGAACAAGAACACGGTGCCGAAGGAGACGCAGTCGCCGTTCGTCACGAGCGGAATTCGCATTGGCACCCCGGCGGTTACGACGCGCGGCATGAAGGAAGCTGAAATGCGCGACATCGCAGGCTTCATCGATCGCGTTTTGATTTCGCCGGACGATGTGTCAGTTGCAACCGCTGTCTCCAATGAAGTACGCGAGCTCACCGCTCGCTTCCCGCTTTACCCGAACGCATTCGGTCCACGTGAGGCTCAGGCCGGTGCCTGAGCTGGCGTTCCGTGACGGAGTGATGGACCGCATCAGAATGCGAGAGTCCCGGTACGACGAGCAGGCGTATCTGTTTGTTCTGTCGGCGCTCGAGTATTCGCAGTCGAAGCTCGATGCGCGGCGCCACATCAACGCGGCCGAGCTTGCGGCAGCGTGTCGTGAGCTGGCGCTCGAAAGATTTGGTCTCATGAGCCGTATCGTTCTCGAGCGCTGGGGAATCCAGGGCACGTCAGACCTCGGCGAGATCGTCTTCACGCTTGTAGAGCTTGGATTCCTTGTAAAGCAGCCGAATGATACACGCGAGGAATTCGCTGGCCTGTTCCGGTTTGAGGAGGCGTTCGAGCGTGACTATCCCTGGAACTCCGCCCATTACGCCTGAGCCGGTGTTGTGACCAAAGGCGTGCGCGTCTCAACCGCGAGTGAGACAGTTGCCTGCGAGCGCGCCACAATCGAAATGGGAACGACTTCCGCTGAGCTGATGAAGCGGGCGGGAGAAGGAGCGGCGGAAAACATTGCGACAGCGTTTCCCGATGTGTCGGCCACTCGCGTCGCAGTCTTTGCCGGCAGCGGCAACAATGGCGGCGACGGCTGGATCGTTGCCGGGCGACTGGCTGCTACTGGCTACGACGTGCGAGTGATCGAGACGGGTGCGCCACGGAGTGACGAATCACGCGAGGCAAAAGCGACAGCCACCAAAGCGGGCGCTCGGATAGCTGATGATGCCCGTGACGCGCGGGTCATCGTCGACGCGCTGCTCGGAACCGGGTCTTCTGGAGCTCCGCGCGATGCGGTCGCAATCGCGGTCGATGAAATTAACCGGTGCAGGCTCGATGGCGCTTACGTCTTCTCGCTCGATTTGCCGAGCGGACTCGACGCGACGACTGGACAGCACGAGAAGTCGGTGATTGCCGACACGTCGATCTCATTCGGCACGATCAAGCGTGGTCATCTGATTTCGCGCGATGCGTGCGGCGAGATTGTCGTTCTCGAGATTGGGTTGGCAGAATCGCCGGAGATGAAATCCCTTCCACTGTTGATCGATGCGGACTGGGTGAAGCATCGTGTTCCGTCTATTCCGGCGACAGCTCACAAAGGATCGAGAAAACGGCTCGCGATTGTCGGCGGCGGAAAGGGAATGGCGGGTGCCGTCACTCTTTCCGGAGAAGGTGCGCTGCGATCGGGGATAGGTCTCCTTCGGATCGTCGCTTTCCGCGACAGCGCCTTGCCTGTTCACGCGAGCATTCCCGCGGCGATCTTTCAGGAATGGCCGGTCACGGCAGACGAGTTGTCGAAGCTTGTCGCCGCGGCCGATGCATTTGCGATTGGACCAGGCCTCGGAGTTTCGCCAGAAACGCGCGATCTCGTCGAACGAATCCTTCTCGCATCGAAAGCTTCATCGGTTCTCGACGCAGATGGGCTCAACTTATTCGCCGGCGATACCGATTCGCTTGCCGTTCTTCTCGCGGGTCGTCGAGCGGTCATAACGCCGCATCCGGCGGAGATGGGACGACTGCTCGAGATGAGCACCGAAGATGTTCTTCGCGATCGGTTCGAGATTGGCGCCGAGCTTTCGCGGAAACTCGAGGCGGCCGTGCTGCTCAAGGGAACTCCGAGTATTGTGTTCGCGCCATCCGGAGAGCGATATGTGAGTGCCGCTGGAACGGCCGCGCTTGCGACGGGCGGGAGCGGTGACGTACTGACCGGGATTGTGGGAACCCTCATTGCTCAAATGCCGTCCTCGGCGGAAGCCGCGGCATGCGCGGCCTTCATTCACGGCCGGGCGGCTGAGCTATGCGGGATCGTGCGCGGAACGACTCTGGACGACATCCTTCACGCACTGCCTGCGGCGTGGAATGAGCGCGTCCGCGATATGCCTCCGAACGTCATCGCCAGATTAAGAAATTATCAGTGACCGACACTCCAATTCGTCGTCGCCGTGCGATCGAGCCGCGCAGTTCGGGCGATGTCTCGAAGTCACACACGCCGCTTGGTGTTGGGGCCGAGTTCGATGCAATTCGGCGAATGCTCGAGCGGTGGGGTCCGCGTGCCCGTCGGATCGGCGATGACGCGGCAGTGATTACGACCCTGGGCGACCGTGCATTTGTCATCAGCATGGACACGTCGGTAGAAAATGTCCACTTCAGGCGAGAGTGGCTTTCTCCTGAAGAAATCGGATATCGCGCAGCTGCCGCGGCGCTCAGCGATCTGGCCGCAATGGGAGCGAATCCGCTCGGACTGCTTGTCGCCATCGGACTTCCGCTCGAATGGAAATCGAATCTCGATGCGATCGGTGATGGAATCGGAGAAGCGGCCGCTATTGCAGATGCTCCGATAATCGGCGGTGACATGAGCCGCGCATCGGAGCTATCGATCACTATCACAGTGATCGGCACCGCTCGCGATGTGCTGTTCAGGACAGCGGCCCGGCCGGGCGACAAGGTCTATGTGACCGGAGCGCTTGGCGGATCACAAGCCGCATTGCGCGAATTGATCGCTGGGCGTGAGCCCGATCCTCTGCATCGCGCACGTTTTGCGCACCCTGTTCCGAGAATTCAGGAAGCAGTCTGGCTTTCCGGACACGGCGCAACTTCGGCCGTCGACATCTCTGACGGTCTTGCCGCGGACGTGGCGCATATGGCCGCGGCGAGCCGGGCGCGAATCTCTATCGACCTCGGCCTCCTGCCGACTGTCGATGGGGTGTCACCGATCGACGCTGCCGGAAGCGGCGAAGAATACGAGCTTGTCGTGACATCGCCATTCAATATCGACCAGCATGCGTTTCGAGATGCCTTCAACGTCGAGCTCACTCGGATTGGAATGGTTGAGCAGGGGAAACCAGAAGCGCGTTTCACCATCGACGGTAAACAGGTCGAGGTCCCGCCTGGGTATCTTCATTTCGCATGAACAAACCACATCGTACTTCGAGCTTCGGACGGCGGACGCTGATGGACTGCTGCTTGTGATCATATTTGCCATACTGGCGACAATTAGTCTCGGCATTGCAGCCCTGGTGGCGACGCTGCTGGTCGGCGCGATATGCGTTGTAACCGTCGTGTTCCGACTGGAGGACAGGCCGGGCTCGCCGCATGACTTTCTGCCGAGGATGTGGTCGAGGATTGTGCTGTTCGCGACGGGCGTGCGCGTGAAAGTGCACAACCGCGAGCTGCTCGCCGACGGGAAACCACACATCTTCGTCGCAAACCACGTGAGCTGGTTCGACATTCCCGCGCTCGCGTGTTTTCTCCCGCGTGCGAAATTCGTTGCCAAAGCGGAGCTGTTCAATTTGCCGGTGTTCGGCCCGGCTATGCGCGTGGTCGGCATGATTCCGATCGAGCGTCAAAACCGGAAAGCAGCTTTCGGATCCTACGACGATGCTGCGAAGAAAATCCGCGAGGGCAATTCGGTGGTCGTTTTTCCCGAGGCGACTCGCGGCGCCAGCTACCCGCTTCGCCCCTTCAAGAAGGGACCGTTTGTGCTGGCGATTGCCGCAGGCGCCCCGATAGTTCCTGTATTGATACACGGCACGCTCGAGGTCATCTCCAAGGGAGATGTCTTGGTGCACCCCGGACGCGTAGACGTACATTTGCTGGAACCAATTGAAGTCGAGGGGCTCGACTACAACGATCGCGATGCGCTCGCGGAAAAGGTGAGGCAACGGATCAATGATGCGCTTGCCAGCATTTACGGTATCGAGGGCACGCAGGCGACAGCCGGGGAAGCGATGGCCAATCAAACAACCAACAACGACTGAAATACGAAATGTCCACAATCATTGATATTCGCGGCCGGGAGATAATCGACAGCAGAGGGAATCCCACGGTTGAAGCCGATGTGACTCTCGCGAGTGGCGCCACCGGACGCGCCGCCGTTCCAAGCGGCGCATCGACGGGGGAGCACGAAGCCCTCGAGCTGCGCGACGGAGATGACACCCGCTACGGAGGAAAGGGAGTTTTCAAGGCGGTCGAGTCGATCGAGGAGCGAATTGCGCCTGCGCTGGAAGGCCTCATGGCAGCCGACCAGATTCACATCGACCGCACGATGATCGAGATCGACGGCACGCCGAACAAAGGCAATCTCGGAGCGAACGCGATACTCGCTGTCTCGATGGCAGTCGCTCGCGCCGCGGCCGACGATGTCGGCATGCCTTTGTATCGATACCTCGGCGGGCCGATGGCGCGCGTTCTTCCCGTGCCGATGATGAACATTCTCAACGGCGGAGCTCACGCGACAAATACAGTGGACTTCCAGGAGTACATGGTTGTTCCTGTCGGCGCCGAGACTTTCGCGGAGGGCCTCCGAATGGGCGCGGAAGTGTTTCACGCACTGAAGAAAGTTCTCGTGAAGCGAAAACTGTCCACGGGAGTTGGAGATGAAGGGGGTTTTGCACCGGACCTCGGAACCGACGAAGACGCTCTCAAAGTTGTGATGGAAGCGATCGAAAGCGCCGGATATACGCCCGGGACTCAGATCGCAATTGCGCTCGACTGCGCGGCGTCGGAGCTGTACAGGAACGGCGCATACACGTTCAAGAAGAGCGGCGCCGGAACGAAGACCGCGGAAGAAATGATCGAGCTCTATGGTTCGTGGCTCGAGCACTATCCGATTGTGTCGATCGAAGACGGACTCGCCGAAGATGACTGGGACGGATGGGCGAAGCTCACGGCCGCGCTCGGAGATCGTCTTCAGCTGGTCGGCGATGATCTTTTCGTCACAAATACCGAGCGTCTTGCGAGAGGAATTTCTGAGGATGTCGCGAACGCCATTCTCATCAAGCTGAATCAGATCGGGACCCTGACGGAGACACTCGAAGCGATCGAGATGGCCCGCGCGAATGGATATCAGTCGATCATCTCGCACCGCTCGGGCGAGACAGAGGACACGTTCATCGCCGATCTCGCCGTTGCTACCGGAGCGGGCCAGATCAAGACGGGCTCGGCGAGCCGCACCGACCGCGTTGCGAAATACAATCAGCTTCTGAGAATTGAAGAGCAGCTCGACGAGGTCGCGGAATATCCGGGCGGGACGATTTACGGATTATAGAGGCCGATGATCGGCAGGATTGTCTTCTGGCTGCTTGTGATTGGCGGTGCTGTGTTCGCGCTTCAGGGCGGGGAATACAGTACGCGCGATCTCTGGCGACAGAGACAGATGAAAAGCAGGCTCGCGATAGAAACTGATTCGCTTGCGCGCGTCGTCGATTCGCTGAAGAAGGAAGCGAGCGACGTGCAGAACGACAAGGCCACGCAGGAACGGATCGCCCGCGAGCAGTACGGCATGGTGAAAGGCGATCGGGAGATACTCTACCGCTTCGACGACGCAAGAGACACGACGTCAAAGCGGTAGATCTTTTCGGGCGGCTACTTCTTTACCTTCGTCTCTTTCGCCGCTTCCTTCATTTCCATCTTTGGCGTCTCGTGTTCGTGGGCGAGGACGGCGCCGGTCTTCGCGTCGATGTTCACCTCTTCGATTCCCGACTTTCCGGCGACCTTGATGTCGAAGGAATAGATCAGCTTTCCCTTCTCCCGCTCGAGCTCTTCGCTCGTGACTTTGCCGGTTGGAACAACCTTGAGCGCTTTCGCGCGCGCAGTGGCCATGCTGATCCTTGCTTCACGCTGAAGTGATGCCGGCGTGTCCTTGCGAGTCTGTGCGCCGACGCTGACAGCGGCCACCAGTGCGAGTGCTGCAATTGGCTTCCACATCTTTGAACCTCCCCCTATTGATGACTGAGGCGAGACCATGCTCTGCCTCTTGAACGTGTGAACGTAGCACGCGTACCTGACACCACGATTACACGGATGCGAGATCCGCGGGTGCCGATTCGCTGCGAGGCGGGCTGTCACTCGAACGCGGGAATGCAACCATGACGAGCGTTCCATCGCCCTCGATCGAGGTGAATGAAATCTGCGCATCGTGCTGGTCTGCAATCCATTTTGCGATCGATAGTCCGAGACCCGCACCGCCGGCGCGGTCCCGGCTTGTGTCTGCTCGATAGAATCGATCGAAGACATGTGGCATATGCTCGGGAGCGATGCCAATTCCGGTATCCCGGACAGTCAGCTCCGGATGCGCGTCGTTACGGACCGCCATTGTCACATGCCCGCCGGCAGGCGTGAACTTCACGGCATTGTCGAGGAAGATCAGAATCATTTCGCGAATGAGGGACGGATCGCCAGTCACGGTCGCCTCCTCGAATCCTTCCATCTCGAGATGAACGTTGCTTCGGTTGGCAATCACGCGAGCTTCAGCAAACGCTTCGGACGCAACGTCGTCGAGATAGAAGCTCGTCCGCTCGATCTTTCTCTCGCCTGCATCTGCGCGAGATAGAAGCAGAAGCCTGTCGATGATGCATCCGAGCCTCTCGGCTTCAGTCTGTGTCGTTTGCAACGCGGATCTGTACGCTTCGGGCTCGCGCTCTTTGTGCAGCGCAACTTCCGCGTTTGCACGCAGCACGGCGACCGGCGTCTTCAGCTCGTGCGCGGCGTCCGCCATGAACCTGCGCATGTTGTCAGTGACAGCCACAATGGGTGCAATCGATTTTCTGACCAGAATCCATGCGCCCACTGCGACCAGTACGAGAGAGAGCGCGGCGGCAGCGGCAAACGCCGCAATCAGATCGGCAATCCATTTGCTGACCATTGCTGGAATCGACGCA
>JBDTNA010000100.1:0-9498 GCA_039933985.1 Gemmatimonadales bacterium
TTCGGGCTGAACTCGAAAAGCTGGGACGTGTAGGTCGCCACGCCGTCGCTCACCAGCTTGTTGAGCGAGTTCATTCCATCCGAACCCATCGCGGTCATGATCGCCTTGTCATCGGCGTCTCCCTGATCCCAGACCGCGATCGACTTCATCGGTAGAAGTACCAGATACGTGCCCATGGGCGCGCCGCTCACCGCACGGTAGACTGCCCACGGCCTGGTGATCTTTCCCTTGGTAGCAGCATCGCGGTACATGGTCGCCGCACGCATGAAATCGCCGTCGTGTCCAGGACGGACGCGATATGTGATTACCTCCATGTATCTCATCATCGGGATAGCAACGTTGCTCCCAAAACCGATTTCGGGAACGAGCTGAAGTATCATCGACGTGTTGTTCGTCAGAAACTCAGCGTCACCCTTGGAAAGCTGGCTGAGCTCCGCGCTCATCGGTGCGTTGGCGCCCTGTCGGTCGTTGTCTTTTTCCATGGCGGCAAACGACGGGTAGCCCACGACGAACCACGCTTCGTTGGGGCCGGAGTTGGACGTCATTGCCATGTAGTGCGTCGGTTCGTTGTACTTCGTGAAGGCAGCCGGCCATTTCGCTTCGAAATCGGCGTGGGCACTGCGGACTCCCACTTTTACTTCCTCGCGGCCAATCACCAATACAGTTGGAGGAGGAGGCGGACCACCGGCAGCCTGCGCGCGAAGAGATACGGGCCCTAACGTCGCCAACAACAGCGTACCGCAGGTGAGGATTCGATTCATGATGTGCCTCTGGAGTTGCCGGTGGGGGGGTGGGGCGCCGGGCAAGTGCCCGGAACCGCCGCAGGGAGGCAAACTTACCGGAGAGAATCAGCGCGCAACAGGCGTTGAGCTAATCGATCTGCTCCGCCCCCTGCATGGTAGCCCGCGCTCGCGCAATGATCTGCTGGATCTGCTCCAGCTGAGCGAGGTGGGTTGTGTCGATGGTTACAGCGTCCATTGCCGGCGCGCTTTGCCCCGCGTCCAGCTCGTCGCGCAACACAATCTTCCCCGTCTCTTCCGCGATCTCGTCGTCGGCCGGCTCCCGGTTCAGTCGTTCCCTGAGTCGCCGTTTTGCCCGTTCTCCTGGCGCAGCGTCGAGAAATATCTTGAGACGCGCGTCCGGAAACACCACTGTCCCGATATCGCGACCGTCAACAACCACATCGAACTCATCTCCCGCCTTTCTCACTTGCGCATTCACCCAGTCGCGAACGCTGGACATCCTGGCGACGACAGACACCTTGCTTGTCACAGCCTCGCTTCTCATCTCCGATTCGGCGTCGGCGTCATCGAGCAGAAGAGTAAATCCGGTGTCCGTCGGTGACAGCGACACGATTCGCGCAGCATCGAGAACCGACTCTTCGGTCCAGTCCTCGACGTCCCCGCCAGCACGCACCCGCGCAGCGGTCGCTGCACGATACAGAGCGCCGGAATCCACGTGATGGAATCCGAGCGTACGGGCGACCGCTTTTGCGGTTGAGGATTTTCCTGATGCGGCGGGGCCATCGATTGCGATGGCCATCTTTTCATTCGGCATGCGCCGAATATAACGGGCCCTAATCCACCTGCCGCCGGTCGCCCCGCTTGATCTGATCCAGATCGCTCCTTACCAGCGCGATCATCTCGGCAGTGAAACCAAAACCGAACAGGGTGATACCAACGACGATAAGCATCACCACGAAGCCAAGAATCGGCCTGTATCCGATCGAGGGCGGCGTAATGTGCATGGCACGCATCACTGTCAGTACGAGGCCAATCAGCAGACCCAGACCCGTGAGGATGACACCCGCGCCGCCGAACAGCTGCATCGGCTTTCTGCTGAAGCGCAGATAGAACCACACCACGAGAAGATCTCCGACACTCGACATGATGCGGCCCTTTCCCGTGTACTTCGACACGCCGGCGCGCCGGGGAAAAAGCTCGATGTCGATCTCGGTCACCGAATATCCGCGCGCGTAAGCGATCACTACGAAGAAGCGGTGCCAGTCGTGTCGAAGCGGAACGCTGTCGAACACTTCCCGCCGAAACGCTTTCATCGAATTGAGATCGCGCACTGGAACGTCGAACAGAAAACGCGAGATGCGATTGTAGACCGAGCTCACTGCGCGCTTTTCGTACTCGCCGATCTTTCGGCCCGTGACGATGTCCCATCCCGCGTTGATCTTTTCCATGAACCGCGGAATCTCTTCTGTCGAATGCTGCATATCGGCGTCGAACACGATGAATACATCGGCCCGTGATTCGCGCGCTCCCGTCAGCATCGCTTCTGTCTTGCCAAGGTTTCTGCGATGGCGCGCAATCCTTACGCGGCCTGGCAGCTGAGAGGCGGCGGTGACAGCATTGGCGAAAGTGTCGTCGGAAGACCCATCGTCAATGAGAACCACCTCACCGTCAAGCGAGTGCTTGCGAAACGTCTCGGCAAGAGCTTCGAACAGGGGCGCGATGTTTTCGGCTTCATTATAGGCAGGCACGATTACAGCGAACGCGGGCCTCTCGGCCCCCGCAACACTGTTGGCTTCGCGCGAAACCGGACGGTTCCGGCTCATCTCGATCACCCGTGGGTCAGTCACGCTGCTTCCGGCTCCTCGTTCTTGCGACGATGTGCGACAACTGCGTATCCGATGCCGTAGACGATTAGAACGCCCAGGAGGAACGAGCTGATGAGCCGCCCGGTCTTCAGAGCCTCCGGATCGAAGACGAATCGCACCGTATGGGTCCCCTCGGGAACGGGCACTCCGCGGAACGCGATGTTGGTGATCGCAATCGGCGTCGGCTTGTCATCGACCCAGGCCTTCCACCCGTGTGCATACACATCGCCAAGAACCAGGAGCGCTGGACGGTTGGTCTTCGTGCGGACGACAACACGATCCGGTTTCTTCTCGATTATCGCCGTGGAATCGACGAGCGGGCTCTGAGGCAATGTCATACCGATCGGCCGATCGACCACCGCGACGCTGCGTGGATTCCAGCCCGGCGCCTTCATGTACGAGAGCGCGCTGTCGGTGTTCGGAATTACGCGCACTTCCGGAACGACGAACGCTCGCGGCAGCGCGAGGTTGTTGCGATACACGATCGCGGTCCGGCCACGGAAGACCTCTTCGATATCCTTTGAAGGCTTCGTGGAGTCGCCGCTGAACATCTGCAGCTGCAAGCCGCTCACGATATAGCGGATGTTCGCCGCACTCATGAACGCCGGCCATCCAGTGAAGTTGTGCCAGTCGACGTAGACCTGCTGGCCCTTCCCCGCGTACTGATTGAACCGCTCGAGCTGGTTGCCGTGCTCGCCGCCAGCCTGTTCGATTCCGAAATGCATCAGGTAATTCCGCAGCGGAATGCGGTTGTTGCCCACCTGCTCCATTCCGTGATAGACCGCCTGGTTTCCAAACGGAAAAACCCACACGCGTCCGACGTCACCCTGCGATTGCAGGTACTGCACGACGTCGTCCGGCGCATACACCTCGTCGGGGGGCGGCACGGTCTGGAAAAACTGGCGAGTCACGATCCACAAGTCGGCCAGCGTCAGCACGGAGAGCGCGAGAGCGATAGTACGCGACGATATCGCTCCACCAACCCATTTCCACAGCAGGAACGACACGAGGCCAAGCAAAAGCGAGAAACGAATCCAGCCGATCGATTCGCCCATCGGCGAGGGGATTACCTGCGATGTGAACAACATCAGGACCGCGAGAAGCATCATGCCCGCGGTCATATAAAGCGCGTAGTCCGCGTCGGTACGTGTTTTCGTTCCCGCCTTCGCAGCCTTCCTTACGGCCTTGTCGTCATCAGCTCGCGATTCGCGCACACGAGCCAACGCTTCGAGAGTCAATCCGGCCATCACCACCAGCGACATCGAGACGAGGAAAAACGAGATCGAGGGCGCGCGAAATTTGTTGACGCCCGGCAGGAACTTGAAATAGAGCTTGTATATCGGTGTGTATCCGCCGAGTGACATGCTGAGGGCAATCAGCGCGGTGGCGGCAAAGAATGCCCAGTATCGGCTTCGCCGTGCGAAGTACAAGCCGAGCAGCAGCATCGCGATGACGACGGCTCCGACGTATTCCGTATGCTGCTTGAAGAAGCTCTTTCCGTGATATGTACCGAGAGTTCCCTGTTGTTCCGGAATCGCCAGCCCGGAAATCTCCGCCGGCGGCATCGAGAACGACGTTGCGTACTCGTATCCACGTCCTCCAACCTGACCGCGCGGTGATTCAGCGACGTAGTCGATGAACGGAAGGAAATTCACAGCGGAAAGTGCGAACGCAAAAGCGACCGCGAGAACTGCCCTCGCCATTCGCGTTCCAATCGCCGGCCAACCCGCTTCGCGGAATTGCCACGCGCAGAAAATCGTCCAGAACGCGGCCGCAATGAGAAGGTAGTAATTGCTCTGGATCTGAAACGAGAGCAGCGTCAATCCAAGTGTGGTCGCCAGTCCGACGAACGACGGGAGCGATCCCGTTCGCATTCCGCGATGTATGAAGTAGAACACCATCGGCGAAAACGTCGCGACGATGATTCTTCCATCGTGACCGCTGTACACGCCGGACATCGTGATGCCGGTGAACATGAATGCGAGTCCGCACAAAAATGCGATCCACGTTCTCGAGCCGAGCTCGCGCACAAGCAGGTACATGCCGATGCCGGCAACTGCAAACTGAAGCATCAGAACCGCGGCGAACATCCGCGATTCGGGCAACAGGAACATCAACAGGAAGCGCGACGGATAGTACGCGCTGCCGGGGTTCGCGTGCAGCGGAACACCGCCGTAAACCTGAGGAACCCACTTCGGCATCACACCAGCGCGCATCTGGTTCGAGAGGAACTCGAGGAACTGATATCCGCCCGCGAGATAGTCGGTGCCGAAGATTCCACGACCGGGAAAGAACGCCGGTCCGAAATAGACAATCGCCAGGGCCAGAAAAATTGCGGCGGCGAGCTTGAACGGAACTGTAAGGTCGCTGTCGTCTGCGTCGCGTATTGAAACCGCGGGACGCGCGCCCGATGCGCTACGAGGCTTGCGCGAGGATTGCTTTGGTGGACTCATCGTGCCACAAAGGTCTTTAGTGCTCCTTCTTCGCGCCAGTCCGATTATTCACCGCAGTGTCATAGACGTTGCGGAGCGCTGACACGATCGCGTCCCATCCAAAAGCTCTTTCGGCAAACGCAGTTCCCTGCTTCGCGAGTCGCTCCATGAGGCCTGGGTCGTCCATCGCTTTTCGAATCGTGTCGGCAAGCGCGCGCTCATCGCCCGGCGGAGCGAGCAGTCCGGTCTCTTCATTGGTGACGATATCGACGATTCCTCCGGCCGACGTCGCAATCACAGGCTTTCCGTACCCCATCGCTTCGATCAGAACGACACCCAGCCCTTCAGTCTCGCCGGTTTCCGTGATGATCGCAGGCAGAACAAGCGCATGACATGACTCCAACAAATCCTTGACGCGCATGGAGTCGACTACGCCCTCGAACACAACCTTGTCGCCGAGCCGAAGCCGTGAAGACTCGGCGATGAGCGCATCGCGCTCGGGCCCGCCTCCGACAATTCTGAGTCGAAGCCGAGGGTCATCCAGGAGCAGTGCGACGGATCGAAGAAGAATATCCACGCCCTTTCTTCGAACCAGTCTGCCAATGAACAGCAGCTCGAACGGATCGTCGCGATTCCTGCTCGCCGCATCGTCGGGAATCGACTGACTCACCGCGGCGGCGCCAAACGGAATCGTCACGCTGCGAACGCCCGGCACGTACTGTCTCAGTCGCTCGCCGGTGTAGCTCGAAATCACCGTCACGGCATCGGATGCATCGACGATCCGGCGAATCACCGGTCCGAATATGATGCGAAGGGGTCCGTTCCAGTTCAGCTCCGCTGAAAAAAACGTCGATACGAGCGCAGCCCTGGATGCGCGCTTCGCGGCGATTGCGAACAGTCCGTGCGGAATCGGCCAGAATGCGTGAACCACGTCGAAGTTTCCTTCGCGCGCAATTCGCGCAGCCGCAGACGAACCCGCTGCGACATACGATGGCAAGAGACTCGCGAACGCCGGATTCTGCTTGATGCGATCGACGGCCGGCATGTCATGCGTGAGAGTCTCGAGCGCTCGCGGCGCATAGCGAAAGCGATGGACCCTGACGCCGCCGATCATTGTTGCTCCGCCGCCCTTGTACGACGGCGCGAGCACTTCCACGTCTGTGCCCGCACGGCGAAGCCGGTCGATTGTCTCGCCCATCCACGGGGTGATGACATCTCCTTCAAACCGCGGGTAGGCGGTAACGACGAACAGGACCTTCACCGTCGGCGGAGGCGCTGAGCTATGGCGAAACCCTCTCGAGGTCCGACCAGAAGCCCGGATAGGAAATGTCGACGCATTCGAGATTGTCGATCACGATGTCATTGCCTGGCAGCGCGCCGAGGACGCCGAAAGCCATGGCGATCCGGTGGTCACCGTGAGTTTCGACATCGCCGGCGAATGTTCGCAACCCGCGCAGAATCCGGAATCCGTCAGGACGTTCCTCGGCGCGCGCGCCAATCGCATTGAGATTCGCCACGAGGCTCGCGATCCGGTCACTCTCCTTCACCCGAAGCTCGGCTGCTCCTCGCACCTCGAGCGCGATTCCCATGGCAGCGGCAACGCATCCCAGAAGAGGAAGCTCGTCGATCATCGCAGTTACCTGGTTCTCATCAACTACAGCGTCCGTCAGCGTCGACGGTCGAGCGATCACAGTTGCGGACGTATCTCCGGCGACTGCGACAACGTCTTCGTAGACGACGTCTCCGCCCATCGCGATGAGCTTTCCCATGAAACCGGTTCGCGTTGAGTTGACGCACAATTCAGGAAGGATGACATATCCTGTTTTTCGCAGGAGTCCGAGCGCGATGAAATACGCGGCGGACGATGGATCACCAGGGATCGTGATATCCAGCGGGGCGAGTGAATCGACAGGTGAAAGACTTACTGTCAGATCGTCGGTCTCGACCGGTGCGCCCATCGAGATCAGCATGCGCTCGGTGTGATCTCGCGACTTCTGAAGCTCGCGAACCGACACCTGCACTCCGGCAACCAGACCGGCGAGAAGAATCGCGCTCTTCGTCTGACCGCTCGATGCGCGTGTGTTCCAGGCGATACCGCTGAGCCTTCCTCCATGAATTGTCATGGGAAGGCCGTCGTCCTTCGCGAACTCGACGCGCGCGCCCATCGCGCCAAGCGGCTCTGCAATCCGCTTCATCGGCCGCCTGCTCAGGCTTGCATCGCCCTCGAAGCGCGACTCGAAATCATGCGCTGCAACCACACCTGACATCAGGCGCACCGTTGTGCCGCTGTTGCCTGCATTGAGCGGGGCGCCGGGAGCAGTCAGGCTTCGAAGTCCCTTTCCATACATCGTGAACGAGGGAGCGAGATCTGGCACGGCTACTCCCATCGACCTCAATACGGAGGCTGTCGATTGAATGTCAGCCGATTGCAGAATTCCTCGCACGGTCGACTCGCCTGATGCAAGCGACGCCAGAATCAGCGCGCGATGCGAGATCGACTTGTCGCCGGGAACTCGCACCGTTCCGCGTCCGCTCATCGGAGCCAGCTCTCGAGAGCGGTCGCGCTGTCCGTCTTGTCGTCGCGGTATTTCACGATGACCGGGGTCTGCAGTGAGAGTCCTTCAGCTTCTCCCCATTTCGACGTGACATGACGAGCACCGGGAACAACGACAGCGTTCGCCGGAATCTCGAGCGGCCTTTCTGCCGTTCCGCGATAGATCGTCTCACGTACCAGATCGAACACGGGCGTGCCTCTCGTGAGCACAACACCTGCTCCAATGACCGCGCGCTCGCGCACTACCGTGCCCTCGTAGATGCCGCAATTGCCACCGACGATAACATCGTCCTCCACCACAACGGGAGATGCATTGATCGGCTCGAGCACGCCGCCTATCTGCGCCGCGGCACTTAGATGAACGCGCTCGCCAACCTGCGCACACGACCCGACGAGCGCGTGAGAGTCCACCATCGTGCCGGTGCCGACATACGCGCCGACGTTGATGTACATCGGCGGCATGCAGACTACTCCTGCCGCGACAAAAGCACCACGGCGAATTGATGAACCGCCTGGAACAATGCGAACTCCGTCCTCGAGTGTGAACGGGCGAAGCGGATACGTGTCCTTGTCGAAGAACGTGAAGGCGGCTGGCATCGTCGATGAATCGACATGGACTGTCGTGGGCGACATGTCGGTCAGCTGCCCGATCTGAAACCCAAGGAGAATTCCGCGCTTGACCCACGGAACGGCGCGCCACTCGCCGCAATCGTCGCGCTCGGCTGCTCGAACCTCACCGGCCTCGAGCGCCTCGAGGAGCCGGTCGACGGTCTCGCGTGCCCCGCGCGGATCGCGGCCCGCTTCGCGATCGAAGACCGCAGATTCTATCCGCTCCTGAAGAGTTCCTGCGCTCACTAAGCGATAGCTCCGGCGGCTGCGAGTGCTGTTCTCACGGTCTCCTCATGTGAACTCTTGAGCCGGACGAGCGGAAGGCGCACAACGTTCCGCATCCGGCCCATCATTGCAAGCGCGGCCTTCAACGGAATTGGATTCGACTCGACAAACGCGGCAGTGGTCCACGGCGCAAGTTTGTGCGCGAGCTTCCTCGCGCTCTCCACATCACCCTTGTCGTACAGCTCCGTCACCTGCGCTGCCATGCGTGGAGTGGCGTTCGATGTTACGGAAATCACGCCGTCGCCACCTTCCGCCATCACCGCGAGCGTCAGTGCGTCGTCGCCCGACAACACCGTGAAATCCGCCGGCCTGTTTCGAATTATCTCCGCGATCTGCGCAAGATTGCCCGATGCTTCCTTTACAGCGGTGATGTTCGCATGCTCAGCCAGCTCGAGCGTCGTCGCTGCTTCGACGTTGCTGCCTGTGCGGCCTGGAACATTGTAAACGACAATCGGAAGCTCGACTGCATCAGCGATCGCACTGAAGTGCGCGACGATACCACGCTGTGGAGGCTTGTTGTACATCGGAGACGTGTGCAGCAGATGCGTTGCGCCGATGCTCTTCATTTCCTTAGATAGCGCAATCGCTTTTTTCGTATCGTTGGAGCCCGCGCCGGCAACGACGGGCACGCGGTTATTCACCTGCTCGACAGTGATCTGGACGACGCGACGATGTTCTTCGGCTGTCATCGTCGCCGCTTCACCGGTCGATCCGCACGGCACGACGAAATGGATTCCTTCGGTCACCTGCCACTCGACGAACTTGCGAATCGCATCTTCATCGAGCGCGCCTGAATCGTTGAACGCGGTAGCAAGAGCCGTCCCGCATCCACGAAGAAGCGTTCGTCCACTCGAATCTTTCGGCATCCTGATCATGAGGCAGCCTCGCCGGTCGTGTCACTGAATCCAAGTACGTCGCGCATCGTGTAAACGCCTTTCCTTCCCCTCAGCCATTCGGCGGCACGCAGCGCACCATCCGCGAAGACGCGACGGTCACGAGCTTCGTGCCGC
>JBDTNA010000101.1:0-9453 GCA_039933985.1 Gemmatimonadales bacterium
TCCGAGAGCGATCCTCCAAAGACGGTGAAATCCTGCGAGAACACGTAGACGAGCCGGCCGTCGATGCGGCCGTGCCCGGTGATGACGCCGTCGCCGAAATACTGTTCCTCCTCGAGGCCGAAATCATGAGAGCGATGCACGACGAAGCGGTCGAGCTCCATAAACGATCCTTCGTCGAGCAAAAGATCCAGGCGCTCGCGGGCTGAAAGTTTTCCCTTGGCGTGCTGCGCCTTTACGCGTTTCTCTCCGCCGCCCTGCTCAGACTCGGCGCGGCGGCGCTCCAGCAGCTCGAGTTTTTCCCGCATGCTCATAGGGGCGAAAAGCTAACGCTGAGGGTGGGGGGCATCTACCCTGCGACTGTTTTCAAAAAGGGTCATTCGGCAATTCCGGGAAATGGCGTGACCAGCAAAACAACAGCAATTACGGCCTCGGCGGTTAATGAAACGGCGTTTCTCTGTTTGCTGCGTGGACATCTTCACGCAATTTCCCGGAATTACCGGACGAACCTTCAAAAACAAAAGGAGACGCACTGATGACGATTCGCGTCGTTCGGCTCGGCGAACCGAGAGCAGCGGATGAAGGAACAAGGCTTGGCACCGTACGACGTCCGCCGCGTGGCGTGAAAAGCCAGGACTTCGCGAAGCTCGACTATTACGACGTGTGGGTTCCCGACGTGGCGCCGAGCACGCAGCTGGTGAGCTGGGCGTCGGCGGATCCGTGGACTGAGGCGCGGTGGAAGCGATTCGTTAAGGAGTACAAGCGCGAGATGAAGGATCCTACTGCGCGGCGGCTGATCGCGCTGCTTGCAGCGATGTCTCGAGACGCGAACTTCTCCGTCGGATGCTACTGCGAAGATTCGACGCGGTGTCACCGAGGGGTGCTCAAGGAACTTCTTGAAGATGCCGGCGGGGCGATCGCCTAGCGCCGGATGACGGCGCCGCGTGCGCATCGTACTTTTTCAGGAATGAAAGCGAAAGTCACGGGCACTCCGCTCGACAGGGTCAGATCGATCTGCCTCGCGCTCCCCGAAGCGCACGAGGTGGAGGCGTGGGGCGAGCCCACCTTCCGCGTGAAGAACAAGCTCTTCGCGATGTACGCCGCCGCCGGGAATCATCACGGCGCGGGTAGGTGCTCGCTCTGGGTCAAGTCCACACCTGTAAATCAGGATCTCATGCTGCACTCCGATGCGGACCGCTTCTTCAAGCCGCCGTACGTCGGACCGAGTGGATGGATCGGCATCTACCTCGACAAACGGCCCAACTGGAAAACCGTCGAGGAAATTCTGCGGGACGGTTACGTACTCACCGCGCCAAAAAAACTTCTCGCGCAGTTGAAGATGTGATCGCCGCTGCCCGCCGCCCTACTTGATAGACAGTGTTTGAAGATTCCAACCCCTTCCGCCATTCGTCGCCCCGTCGACGGTGTCGAACTCCCACTTGAACGACCAATGAGTGTACCCACTACACACTATTTGTCTGGAGAAAGTCTGCCACCCACCTGAAGGAAAGACCGTTTTGGGCGCCATAGTGAAGGGAAAACCCACCTGGCTGCAATACGGAAGAGTGATCAAATGAGAACCAGCCTATATCAGGCTGTCCACTCACGCCGGTCGTGTTTGGTGTTTTCACCCAGGAGACACCATCGGGACCATTCCCTTCCTTAATTCGAATCCGGCCAAGGTCTATCGGAAATACGATTTGTTCAGCGGTCGCCGGCGGCTTCGCCAAATTGTCCAATCGCCCCTTTACGATCGGGGCTTGCGGTGGAGCTGATGGTTGTACGCCTTGGAACATTGCATCCCGCCGTTGCATCGGTCCGGCATTGAGCGAGTAGCCATAACTCAGCAGGAAAAAGAGATGCATGATGTTGGTCATGGAAGTGATTCTCATCGATTTGACCGCAACACGCCAGTCGGCCAGGGGTATACAGGCCCTCTGGAGGCTGCAGACGAACTTCAGCACTAGAGACGAACACCCATTCCGTGGCGCGTAACGCGTTACCTGTTTTTCAGTGCTGGGTTTCGCGTTACTGCCCTTGGGGCCGGACGGGAAACACGGAACGCGAGAACGGTGAACTCGTTACGCGCCACAGAACGGGTGTGAGTTTCGCTGGTGATTCGGAAATCGGCATTGCCCGGAGTTCGGAGCCCCCTACATTCGGCAGTTCATGACATCTCCGATCTGGCATCGCAATTACGACGAAGGCGTTGCGACGAGCCTTGCTCCTTATCCTGATAAAACACTTCTCGACTATCTGCGCGAGACTGCGGCGACCTGGCCGGACAGACCTGCGCTCCTCTTCAAGGGAGCGACGACGTCATACGCCGAGCTGGAACGGCGGAGCGATCGATTTGCATCGGGCTTGATCTCGCTCGGCGTGAAGCGCGGTGATCGCGTGGCGGTTGCGCTTCCGAATTGCCCGCAGTTCCTCATCGCCGAGCTTGGTGCGTGGAAGGCCGGCGCAATCGTTTGTCCGGTCAATCCAACCTACACCGATAGAGAGCTCGAACACGCGCTCAACGCGACGGAACCCGAGACTCTTGTCGTACTCAATCGCTTCTACGAGAAGATCAAATCGCTTCAATCAAGAACTTCATTGAGGCGCGTGATTGCGACGGGAATCAAGGATTACCTTCCGTTCCGAACGCGAATCGCCTACACGCTCGCCCGCGAGAAGAAGGACGGCGATCGGATTTCGCTCAAGAGCGGTGACGTGCGATTCAAGCAGATGTTGGCAAAGCACAAGATTCTTCCCCGCACGCTCGAACTGCCCGCCCCCGATGATATCTCAGTGATCCTGATGAGCGGCGGGACGACGGGAACGCCGAAGGGAGTAGTCGGAACTCATCGAGGCATGGTCACCGCCGGTCTTCAGCTGCGCGAATGGCTGAAACCGGCGATGAACGAATGGACCGATACCATCATGATTCCGCTGCCGCTCTTCCATACCTATGGAAACACAGGTGTGCAGAGTCTTGCGCTGATCAACCACAATCCTCTGTCGCTCACGCCCAATCCCCGCGAGCTGCGAGACGTTCTCGACGAGATAAACGCGGTGAAGCCGGCGTTCATCTGTGCTGTGCCGACGCTCCTCAACGGACTTCTCAGTCATTCGATGACGAAGACCGGCAAGGTCAACTGGGGAAGCATCAAGCTCTGTTTCTCAGGCGCGGCTGCGCTCATGGCGGATACGAAGACGCGGTTCGAGGAGCTGACAGGCGGGGTGATCGTCGAAGGCTATTCGCTGACCGAAGCGCAGATGGCGGCGGTGGCAAATCCTGTCCGTGGAGAAAAGAAAACGGGGTCTGTCGGCCTGCCGCTGCCGGATGTTGACGTGAGAATAGTCGATGCCGACGACGGATCGATCGTGCTGCCGCAGGGTGAATTCGGGGAGATCGCCATCAGGGCGCCGCAGATCATGCAGGGCTATTGGCGCCGTCCCGAAGAGACGAAGGAGATGATTCGAGAAGACGCAGACGGCAATCGAACTCTCTACACCGGCGACCTCGGCTACATGGACGCGGAAGGATACCTGTTCATCGTCGACCGCAAGAAGGATTTGATCAAGACGAGTGGCTATCAGGTCTGGCCGCGCGAGATCGAGGAGGTCATTTCGTCTCACCCGGCCGTCCACGAAGTCGGCGTAGCGGGCCTGCCGGACAAGATGCGCGGTGAAAAAGCCGGAGCCTGGATCGTTCTCCACGAAGGCGCCTCCGTCACCGAAGCCGAAATAAAGAGCTGGTGCCGGGAACGGCTCGCAGCGTACAAGGTCCCGGCGAAATACGAGTTCGTGTCCGAGCTTCCGAAAACGCAAGTCGGAAAAGTCCTGCGTCGCGCTCTGCGTGAGTCTCAAAGCAAGGTCGCTCAGGGAGACAGGATCGAATAGTTTTCGTTAGCGTCACCCCACCTCAACGCGACAAGCAGAACAATGGGAAGCTTCAGACTCCTCGTCACCGATGAGATCGACCCTGACGGAGTCGAGCTGCTGAGGGCCGAGCCATCATTCGTTATCGACGAGATTCCTACGCCGAAGCTCCCGGAGCTGCTCGAGCGCATAGGTGATTACGACGCATTCGTCGGTCGCAGCGCGACCAAACTTCCCGCGGAAGTTTTGCAGCGCGCGACGAAGCTCAAGGTCATCGGCCGCGCCGGAGTCGGCACAGACAACATCGACATTCCCGCCGCGACTGCACTCGGCATAGCGATCATCAACGCGCCCGGTGGCAACACCGTTGCAGTCGCCGAGCTTTTTTTTGGAACGCTGATCGGCCTCGTGCGTCACATCCCCCGCGCCGCCAGCACGATGCGCGAAGGAAAGTGGGATCGCAGCCAGTTGCTCGGCACCGAGCTTCGCGGGCGCTCGCTGGGAATTGTTGGACTTGGGAGAATAGGCGGCGAGATCGCGATACGCGCCCGCGCGTTCGGTATGTCACTCAAGGCATACGATCCGTATGTCACGGACGAGCGCTTCACCACGCTGCGTGTCGAGCGTGCGAGCTCGCTCGAGGATCTGCTCGCGGCGAGTGACGTTGTAACGGTGCACACGCCTTTGAATCCCGAGACGACTGGAATGATCGGGGAGGCCGAGCTGTCACTCCTTCCCGATGGAGCGATCGTCGCGAACCTCGCGCGAGGTGGAATAGTCGGGGAAGCGGCGCTGTCGGAGGGCCTGAAGAACGGCAGATTGGGAGGCGCAATCCTCGACGTGTACACTCACGAGCCGCTCGATCCGGCGAGTCCTTTGCGTTCACTTCCGAATGTTGTTCTCACTCCGCACCTCGGTGCATCGACGGCGGAAGGACAGCGCAATGTCGCAGTCGATGTATGCGCCGCGGTACGCGATGCGCTGCTGAACGGGGAGCTGTCGCGGGCGATCAACGTGGTTGGCGGGATCGATGGGCGATGGGACGAGATTCGTCCTGCACTCGTTCTTGTCCGTCGAATGGCGTCGATTGGACGCGCGATGCTCGCCGATCGCGGCTTTCGCGCAGTCGATGCGATCTCGCTTCGCGTTGGACGCGATCTCGCAGAGGCAGGCAATCTTCTCGCAGCGAGTGCGGCTGCGGGCGCGCTCGACTCGATCATTGATGGGGTTCGGCTCAATCTCGTAAATGCCCGTGCCCTCGCGGAAAACCGCGGCATCGCACTTTCCGTTGCAACAGCCAGGTCGAACGATCCCGATAACGGTGCGCAGGTGACGATCCGCAGTGGCGCTCGCGAGATGTGTATTTCCGGAGTTGCGCCCGCAGGCTCGGGGCCGCGCCTGACGCGGATCGACGCATTCAGCGTCGACGTCACTCCGCGCCGTACTCTGCTTGTCCTCACCAACGCCGATGTTCCAGGCGTCATCGGAAGAGTCGGAACGTTACTCGGCAACGCCGAAGTGAATATCGCCGAATACCACCAGGCACGATTGTCAGTCGGTGGCGAGGCGTTGGCCGCTGTCTCTGTTGACGGTAACATCAGCGAGAGCGTGCGACAGCAGCTGCTCAGTCTTCCTGATATCAAGTCAGCAACAGTGATCGACTTCTCGAAGCTCGATCCGGCCGGAGAGGAAGCCTGGACGTAACTCGCGATCCTGATACTCGTCTCGCTCACGCTCGGGACGCATCGGGACTCGAGATGATTCCCGAAGCCGTGGCGCGTGCGACGAGTCAGGACGACGTCATACAAGTGCTCGAGATTGCTGCGAATGAAAAGAGCGCGGTTACTCCGGCCGGATCGCAGACGAGCATGACTGGCGCGTCGATCACAAGCACAGGCACTCTCCTTTCTCTCGCCGGGATGAATCGGATTGTCGATGTCGACGTTGAACGCCGGACCGCGCGCGTCGAGCCCGGGGTGACGATTGGACAGTTGAACAGGGAGCTTGCTGGAGTGGGGTTGATGTTCGCGCCTGACCCAACGAGCGAGCAGGACGCCACGATTGGCGGCGCGATCGCATGCAATGCATCAGGCGCGCGCTCGCTGTACTACGGATCCACTCGACGACACGTGAAAGCCGTGCGAGTCGTCCACGCCGACCGAATGGTCACGGAGTATCGCCGCTCGAACCATGAGAAGAATACGGTCGGATACGCAGCGGCTCAGGACCCTGTCGACTGGTTCGTCGGGAGCGAAGGAACGCTTGGAATAGTTACCGAGGCGGAGCTGTCCCTCGTCCCCTTGCCCTCTCACATCGTCGGACTCGCGATTCCTTTTCTCCAGGAGAGCGATGCCCTGAAATTCGTCGTGGCGGCCCGCGATGGCAGCGCGGGCCGAACGCCCCGATGCCTCGAATTCTTCGATGAGACAGCTCTCGGCATCGCTGGCGAGTCGATCGGCGCTCCCTGGGCGACTTACACTACTGCGCTCATCTATCTCGAGGACGATGCGGGCGAAACCGGAGACACCGAACCAATGTTGTCGGCGTGGCTAGAGATGGCCGATGAACACGGTGTGCTCACCGATGATATTCGCGCGTTTGACGGAGCGCAGGCTCTGCGGGAGGCGAGGGTCATGCGGCATGCAGTCCCCGCAACCATGAATGAACGCGGAGCAGCGTATCATAAGAACGGCGGAAGAAAAATCTCAACGGACTGGGCCGTTCCACATCAACTACTGGGTGAAGCGCTCGCAGCGTCGCGTACCGCGATAGAAAGGCATGGCGTACCGGCGCCGGTTACATACGGTCACGCGGGAAACGGCCATCCGCATCAGAACTTCATCGCCGAGGATCTAGACGCGGTCAATACGATCTACAAGGCAATCGATGAAACCCTGAGAGCCGTGATATCCATGGGCGGCACGGTCTCCGCGGAACATGGACTTGGGAAGCTCAAGCAGTTCTGGCTGCCCCTCCAGGTCTCGCCGCGTCAGATTGAAGTGATGCGGGCGCTGAAAAGCACCCTTGATCCTTCGGCGATGCTTTCTCCGGGCAACATTCTGTGAGCGATACACTTGCGCCGCGCTTTGCAACCGTAGTCCTCGACGTTGACTCGACGTTATGTGGAATCGAGGGTATCGACTGGCTTGCCGCACGGCGCGGTCCGGATGTCGAGAAGCGCGTGTCTGACCTCACCGAGCGCGCGATGCGCGGTGAAATCCCTCTCGAAGAGGTCTACGGCAAACGTCTTTCAATGGTTCGCCCACGCCGCGAGGATGTGGACGCCCTTGGCCGGGCTTACATCGACACGATTGCCGATGGAGCTGCAGAAGCAATTAGCTCGTGGCGATCGGCAGGCGTGACCGTGATTCTTCTAAGCGCTGCGCTGCGCCATTCAATACTTCGAGTAGCCCAGAACGTTGGACTTGGTCCGGACGAAGTTCACGCAGTTGACGTGCACTTCGACGCAATCGGCGCTTACGCCGCCTTCGATAGATCGTCCCCGTTGACCACCACGACTGGAAAGCACGACATCGTCGCCGGGATGGATCTTCCCCGCCCGATCATCGCAGTCGGAGACGGAAGCACCGATCTCGCGGTGCGCGGAACGGCCGAAGCGTTTGCGGCATTCACCGGCTTCGTCTCGCGGCCCTCCGTTACCGAAAGGGCTGACTTCGTCGTCAAGACATTCGATGAGCTTACAGCAATCGTACTCGGCCAAAGCTGAAGCTCAGTCGTCGGTGCCGCGTGATCCCGACACGCGGCCCGAAGACGTTCCGCTTCACGACGACGTCCGTCGTCTTGCCGCTGGACTAGGCAATGTCATCCGCCGGCTCGAGGGAGATGAGGCCTATCACGTCGTCGACGATCTTCGCCGGGCATGCAAAGCCAGACGCCGTCATGCGGATGGGGCGCGCGACCTGGACACGCTGCTCAATGACACTGCACGTCTTCCGCTCGAGGTAGCGGCGGTCGCGGCACGCGCATTCACGCTCTTCTTTCTTCTCATCAATACGGCCGAGCAGGTGCATCGCGTGCGGCGGCGCCGGGCGTACGTCGGTCAAGGTGATATCGAGCCACAGCCGGCGTCAGCGCCGTGGACCATCCGGAGACTGAAAGAGCTCGGGTTTTCCAGTGACGATGTGGGCGATGCACTGGCGTCGCTCGACGTTCGGCCGGTTCTCACCGCACATCCAACTGAATCCACGCGCCGGACTTTACTGACTCTCCAGGCGCGAGTCG
The DNA here is from genome assembly GCA_039933985.1 of Gemmatimonadales bacterium. Lineage (GTDB taxonomy): Bacteria > Gemmatimonadota > Gemmatimonadetes > Gemmatimonadales > Gemmatimonadaceae > UBA4720. Next base: position 8,107 of record JBDTNA010000101.1, read on the forward strand.
CCGACTTGCTGATTCAAAGAGAGAATGTTTTTCCGTCGGAGCGTGATTCAATCGATGAATCGCTCGAGGCGGAGATCGAGCTCCTCTGGCTTACGGCCGAGGTGCGTCGAGACCGGCCTTCGGTTGGTGACGAAGTCAGCACCGTCCTGTGGTATCTCGAGACACGCCTGCTCGACGCAAGCGCTCGCGCCAATGCCGCACTTGTACGGGCGTTCGAGGATGAGTTCGGCAGCGTGCGCGAAGACGTTCGGCGCTGCTCGGCAATTCGGCTGGGCACGTGGGTGGGCGGGGATCGCGACGGCAATCCGTTTGTAACACCCGAGACGACTCTCGCCGCTGCGCGACGCGCCAGTCACGTGATACTCGGCAGATATCATGAGATGGTCACCGAGCTCGTGCGACGTCTGTCATTGTCGGCTCACATTGCGGAACCGTCGGATGAGCTCGAATCCTCGCTCGAGACAGATCGCGGTTTTTTGCCCGAAGTCTGGGACACAAATGCGCGGAGAAACGAAGATGAGCCCGTACGACTGAAGCTCACGTTTGTCGCGGCAAGAATTCTTGCGACTCGCGACACAGTCGCCGAGCGCGATGCCGGCCGCGAGCCGCGCGACAAGGCGGCATACTCGAGTGTGGAGGAGCTCCAAAGTGATTTGATGCTTGTTCACGAATCGCTCGAGCTGGCGGGTGCCACTCGAACGATGCGCACTGTGTTCGATCCGCTTCTTGCGGCCGTGCGGACGCACGGGTTTCACGGGCTCATGATGGATGTGCGCGATCACGCCGACTCGCATCGGGCAGCGCTCGATGAGATCGCGAAGGCTGTGGGACACACAACGCTCGACGACGACGCGCTGCGTCATGAGCTGAGCGGACGGAGGCCTCTCGTCGGCGCCTATAGAGAATTGTCGGCGCAGACCTCACGCGTGCTCGAGACTTTCAGAGCGATGCGAACGATCCAGCAGGAGACGGGACCGGACGCCATCTCGACGTACATCGTCTCGATGACCAAGACTCCCGGCGACTTGCTCAGAGTTCTTCTTCTTGCTCGCGAAGCCGGCCTCGTCGATCTGAGCAGCGACACTCCGTCATCGTCGATCGATGTGGTTCCGTTGTTCGAAACGCTGGAGGATCTCGAGAACGCACCGACCGTGATGCGTGCGCTGCTGAACGATGCTGTCTACCGACGTCAGCTCAGCGCCCGGGGCAATCGTCAGGAAGTAATGATTGGCTATTCAGACTCCGGCAAAGATGCGGGCGTTCTCTCGTCGTCGTGGGGACTGTACCGAGGCCAGGAGCTCCTCGTGCCGATCTTTCGCGAAGCCGATGTCACGCTTCGCCTTTTTC
>JBDTNA010000102.1:0-9418 GCA_039933985.1 Gemmatimonadales bacterium
GCGTGGCCGAGCACTAGGCACTTCGAGATCATCGACTGCAGATAACGCGTCGTCATCGTCTCGACATCGCCGGAGCGTTCAGGGTGCGTTATGCTCGACGGAAAGCAGATTGAAATTTTCGAGCGCGCGAGTCCGGCCACAAATTCCTCGCGAGTCGGAAAAACAATCCCGCCCTTCACTTTCTCGTACAGATAGCTCTTTCCGGATTTTTCCAGCGCGGGAGCGATCACCGCATGATGTGCATCGTATTTACGGCCAATCTGGAGGACGTCGATGTCTTTTTCGATGAATGAGCGCTGCTGATATGGTGATGGATCGACACCTTCCGGTATCCACATGAATGTGCATCGGTCCGACAGCATTGCGAGACGCTTTGCGGCCTGCGATGAGGAGACGAAGGCGTACTGAACACCCCACGTCTCCACGAAGCTGCGCACTTCTCCATGACGCGCTGGCCATGCGTCGAAGAGATAGATGCTGCGACGGCTGGTGCGTATGAACCATGGCGCGGTGCGCCCCGGATCCAGCTCCATCATTACCGCGAAGTAGTCGCGCCCGGGCGTAGCGTCGGAATCAGGTTGACGGCCAATACCGAACAGCGAACCAATATCGGCTCCGGCCTTTCTCAGTCCCCGCGTCGCGACGTCGACAATACCTTCGAGCGCCGCGTTCGACTGCGCCGGAACGACCCGCTGATCGGCGAGAATGGCTCGCTCGAGCTCGGCTACCGTGTCATGTGAGACGTGATACTTCCGCGGCGGCCGGGTGATCAGCTCCATCTGGGGAGCGTCAGGCCGCGCGCGCGGCGGCCCGGGGAGGAACAACACGCGTTGGATTGCGCCGGATGAACATCCAGATCGCTCCGAACAGCGCGAATCCTATTGCAATGACCTGGGCAGTCGTGATTCCTGCCACAAAAAATCTGTCGTCCTTGGCGCGAAAGAACTCAACGATGAACCGCTCGAGGCCGGCAAGAAGACAGTACAGGCCAAACAGCCATCCATCGCCGTGCTTGTGGTCCCGGAATCGAAGGACAATGAAAAACATCACCGTTCCCATCAGCACTTCGTAGATCTGGGTCGGATGAACCGCGACGATTTCGTTCGGTGCTGTCCCGGGAGGAAACTTCACTCCGAACATGCTCGACATGTTGGCGACCGTTGATGGCGGAGCGCCCTCGGGAAACACCGTTGCCCATGGTCCGTTGAACGGTCTTCCGTAATCGTCACCCACAGCCCAGCAGCCTGTGCGGCCAACCGCATACGCCGCGGGCAGTGCAACTGCGACGGAATCGCTCATATGCGCGACCGATATTTTTTTCCGTATGATTACTATCGTTACGGCAAGGATTCCACCGATCAATCCGCCCCAGAACACGAATCCCGCGCGGCTCAGGAGTGAAGAAACATCCCCCATCAGAATCGCATAGTAGATCTTCGCGCCCAGCAGACCGCCTATGACGGCGGCGAAGACCATATCGCCAACAGGCGAGGGATCCTCTCCCTTTCTCTTGAGCTCGCTCTGAACGATGATCTGTCCGATGACGAAGCACAGCAGCATCGCGAAGCCGAAGCCTGTGAACTGAAGCGGCCCCAGGCTGTAAGCGACAGGGTGGTGAACGATCTGAGCGAAAATGTGAGGCATTGAAATAATTTAGGTCAGGCGGCGACCAGGCCCGGAATCGGCTGGCTTGCGAATGCATTCAGGTCGAGATCCGAGCGCTCACCGCGCTCGAAGTGGAACAGTCCTGCACGTGCAATCATCGCCGCGTTATCCGTCGCAAGACGCGGCTTCGGCGCGAATACAGTAGCACCAATCGAGCTGGTCCGCTCGCTCATGGCCGCCGCCAACGCCGAATTGCACGCGACGCCGCCGCCGAGGACGATTCGCTCGCGACCGAATGTGTCGGCTGCGCGGAATGTCTTCTCGACGAGAGAACCGATCAGCGCATCCTGAAATCCGCGGGCGATATGCGCCTTGTCTCGCTCGATGTCATCGCTCAACCGGACGGCATTGAGCACAGCAGTCTTCAATCCGCTGAATGAGAAATCGTAGAAATCCGCATCGCCCGGTTCATTGTTCCTTTTTACCATCGGCTTGCTGAAACGGAATCGCGCCGGATCGCCATCGCGAGCGAGCTGTTCGATTGGACGACCGCCGGGATACGGGAGACCAAGCAGTTTGGCGACCTTGTCGAAGGCTTCACCGGCTGCATCGTCGCGCGTTGCACCCAGCAGGCGATACCGGCCCCACTCCTCCACATCGAGAAGCAGGGTGTGACCGCCGGAGACAAGAAGCCCAGTGAACGGCGGAACCGCATCGCGATGCTCGAGCGACGTCGCGAAAAGATGTCCTTCCATGTGATGAACGCCGATCACCGGAATTCCCTTTGCGAACGCGAGGGACTTCGCGTAACACACTCCAACGAGCAAGGCGCCAATAAGCCCGGGAGCCGACGTGACCGCGATTGCATCGATGTCATCGAGAGTCGAGCCCGCATCCTCCAACGCCCTTGAGACTACGGGAACGATGCTCGTCAAATGCGCGCGCGACGCAATCTCCGGTACAACTCCACCAAAGACTTTGTGAACGTCCTGCGACAGGATTACTAGCGAGCGCTGCTCGACCTCGTTGCCAGTCCCATCGAGCACTGCCGCGGATGTCTCGTCACACGACGTTTCGATCCCGAGAATTCGCGCCAATTACTCCGCCTTCTCGGCCAGCAGTCTCTCGATCAGCGCTCGGTTCTCGGGAGAGTTCCAGTTGTGCGCTCCGAGAAGTTTCTTGCGGATAACACCATCGCGGCCGACGATCACTGTCTCCGGATAGCCGGTCGTCTGATAATCGCGACTGATGTCGCCGACCTGGCCCTTTGGATCGCGAAGGATTTCAAATGACAGGTTGTACTGCTTCACAAAGCTCATCACCTGCTCATCGGTTCCCGGGTCGTCGACGCTGATTGCGACAACCTTGAGACCCTTCGAGCTGTAATCCTGGTGCAGGCGCTCGATACTTGGCATCTCCACACGACAGGGCTCGCACCACGTCGCCCAGAGATTGATCATGAGAACAGTGCCACGGTAATCTTCGAGTTTTTTGTCGCTCGGCTTGTCTCCCAGCGTCTTTGCGTCGAAGTCCGGGGCCTGTGCACCGACGCCGACCGGAGACAGCTCATCGCGCAGCAGTGTCCTTCCGGCGGCCAGCAGGACGAGAACCAGTCCGACAAAAAGTGCGACGATGGTGAGCTGCTTTCTTCCGGTCATACGAGCTCCAGACATTTCATTCGCAGCACCTTGATCTCAGCGCGAGGATCTTCTGCGCTGAAAATGGCGTTGCCGGCAACAAAAGTATCAGCCCCCGCGCGCCACACCTTCTCGATCGTCTCGCGAGAGATTCCACCATCGACCTCCAGCGTAGCGCCGCTCCGCAGCTCGTCGAGAAGCGCGCGAGCTCGGCTCACCTTGTCGATGGAAGAGGGAATGAACTCTTGTCCACCGAAGCCCGGATTTACTGTCATGATGAGCAGAAGGTCGAGATCTGCAACCGTTTCGCGAACGGTGATGAGGGACGTCCCAGGATTCAACGCTGCTCCAGCGAGACAACCCAGCTCGCGAATTCGCGCGAGCTGCCGCTGAAGATGCGGCGCAACCTCGACGTGAATCGTCATGCCGGTCGCACCAGCATCAGCGAAACTGTCGAAGTATTTTTCCGGCTCTTTCACCATCATGTGGACGTCGAGGGGAAGCGACGTCGCCTTGCGAGCGGTAGCAATGACCTTCTCGCCGAAGGTAATATTTGGAACGAAGCGGCCATCCATTACGTCCAGATGAATGACATCTGCGCCGCCGTCTTCGCACATCTTGATTTCTTCCGTGAGCCGGCCGAAGTCGGCACTCAGAATCGAAGGTGCAATTCTCGCTTTCATCGAATGCTCGCGGATGGCGCCACCAGTGAATCCACCGGCGGTGATGACGGATACGTCGGCGGGGGAGGGAACCGCGACACGCGAAGATTCACACTTGCTCCCGCAGAAACCGTTGCCCCCGCCGCTGGCGCCTGGCCGAGTACGGTATTCTCTACCATGAACGAGCTTGTATCCCGGCTCGTTGCGCCGAGTTTAAGTCCCAGCTGTTCGAGAGTAGATCTCGCGTCTGCGAGAGTTCGTCCGGTAAGATCGGGAATCCGAACGGTAGATGGTCCCTGACTGAGCGTGATGCTCACCGTCGAAGGCAGCTCCAGAGTTGTGCCTGCAGCAGGATTGCTTCCGACGACCGCGCCCCTTGGCTGATCGCTGGTCTGCTGCGACACGCTGCCGAAAGTGAAACCCGCGTTCTCGATCGCGATCTGAGCCTGCTGCTGCGTCGATCCGACTACTTCAGGAACAGTTGCAATCGATTGTCCCGCGCTGAGCACGAGCGTCACCGCCGCACCGCGCTTTTGCAGGCTTCCGGCTGGCGGATCCTGCTCGAGAACAACACCCTCGGGAGTTGTCTTGTGAAATCGCGTGTCTCCCTTGAGGGCCGTGAATCCCTGTTTATCCAGAGCCTGCGTTGCCGCGTCGAAATTCATCCCGACGACTCGCGGAATGCGGCCGTCGTCGGGCAGCACATCGGCGGGAAATGCGAGAAGAAAGAGAAGCACATACGCGAGAAGGAAACCGCCGCTCGAAACAATCAGATAGGGAAACGCACGCTTTGGCAGCGAGCGAACATTCACCTACTGACTCCTTCGGAGCCGCGCCGCGAAAGCCCCATCGCTTCCGTGCACTTGCGGAAGCACCCGGAGATATCCACCATCGATCGTCTCAGCGGGCACCGCGCCAGCCGGGGGAGGCTCGAGCTTCCAATCGGGATTCTTGGCGAGGAAATCCGCGACCTGCAATTCGTTTTCCTCGGGCTCGAGCGAACAAGTGCTGTAGATGAGCAATCCGCCGGGCTTCACGATCTCCGCGGCAGCGCGAAGAATGGACGCCTGAAGCGACGCCATCACCGACAGGTCTGAAACCTTCAGGCGCCAGCGCGCATCGGGATGACGGCGGAAAGTGCCTGTCCCTGTGCACGGAACGTCGATCAGCACGACGTCTGCCGACCTGATGACCGGAGCACGCGCGTCGGCCGCGACCACGTAGAGATTGTGTGCTTCGAGACGCGCGCGATTTTCGAGAAGCCGTACCAGTCGCTGCGGCGAACGGTCAGCTGCGATCACGATCCTCGCCGTTCGACTCAATTCCAGCGACTTGCCACCCGGCGCTGCGCAAAGATCGGCAACGACGGAATCGGCGGGGATCGCTGCGTACTGCGTGACGAGTGTCGAACCCGGATCCTGAACGAAGAAGAGCCCCTGCTTGAAGGCGCCCAGCTCGGTGAGCGAGATGCCTCCGGAGATCTGGATGCTGTCCTTCGCGAGTGGTGCATCACCGACGTCCACGCCCGACGCCTCGAGCATTGCTTCGAGCTGTTCGCGCACGATCCCGTACGGACGAATCACTACCGGCGCCTCTGCATTATTCTTCATCAGAAGAACGGCCGTACTCTCCTCTCCCCACCGCGACAGCCAACGCGCGACAAGCCACCGCGGGTGCGAGTACTTCACCGCGAGCGCGTCGAGTGGATCGGCAGGAATCGGAACCGTCAGATCATTGCTCTCGCGGTCGATGCGACGAAGCACGGCGTTCATCAGCTTGCTCGCGCCGATGCCATGTCTGACTTTCGCCAGCTCGACAGTCTGTGCGATGGCGGCGTAAGGCGGAACGCTGCCCATGTGGAGCAGCTGATATACGCCGAGCCTCATCAAGTCGACGAGATCGGGATCGACGCGGCTCAGTCCACCGCGCACGCGCTCATCGAGAATTGCATCGAGAGCGCCGCGCTGACGCAGCATTCCGTAGACAAGCTCGCGCAGCCATCTGCGGTCGCGCGCCTCGAGATCCGCAGTGCGACGCTCGAATGAGCTGTCGAGCATCTCGCCCGAGCGAATGTCCGCGCAGATCCCCGCTGCAACGACCCGTGGGACAGTCACGCCACCGACAGCAACCTGAAGCCCTCCACCCTGAACACTCACGAGTCGAGCATTCCGGCGAGCGGCGAAGAAGGAACCGCCACTTCACGGCGCGGCATTCTTCCCGCGAGATATGCGAGACGGCCTGCATCGACAGCCTGCCGCATCGCTGTCGCCATCCGAACCGGATCGGCAGCAGCAGCGATTCCCGTATTCATCAGGATTCCATCCACACCCTGTTCCATCACCATGCACGCATCCGATGCCGTTCCAACACCGGCATCGACAATCACCGGAACGCTCAAACGATGCTTGATCGTTCTGATCGCGTAAGGATTCAGCATGCCGAGTCCGGATCCGATCGGCGAAGCGAGCGGCATGACTGAAACGGCGCCTGCGTCCTCGAGCCGAAGCGCGGTGATCAGGTCGTCGTTCGTATACGCCATCACCTTGAACCCCTCGGCCGCGAGCGTCCGCGTCGCCTCGAGCAACCCGGTGGTATCAGGAAGAAGTGTTTCCTGATCGCCGATAACTTCGAGCTTCACCCATTCATTGAAGCCCGCCGCTCGCGCCAGGCGTGCGTATCTGATCGCTTCGTCGGCGGAATAGCATCCCGCGGTGTTGGCGAGAAGAAAGAAATGCTCAGGATCGAGATGATGGAGCATGCCCTCTTCGTTAGCGCGACTCAGGTCGACGCGACGCACCGCGACCGTCACCACCTCGGCCCCGGATGCCTCGATCGCGCGAATCATGTCGGCGTTCGACGCATACTTTCCCGTTCCGACCAAGAGGCGCGAGCGGAACTCACGTCCGCCGATGACAAGCGGCGCGACATCGAGCGTGCTTTCTATGGCGATTCCCATCTCAGCCGCCGCCGACGAAGTGCACGATCTCGACAACGTCTCCGTCGCGCAGATTGAGCGTGGGGTAGGCGTTGCGATCGCGAAGTATTTCCTTGTTGTGCTCTACGACAACCAGCCTGGGATCGAGACCGAGCGAGCCGAGGAGGCCCGCGATTGTGCTGTCAGGTGACAGGTCCCTCGGGGCTCCGTTTACCATCAGGGAGATCATCTCGCCCGCTTCCGGAGTCTGAATCATAGGCTGAAATATAGCGCGTGACCGGTTCTGAAAAACCGGATTCCGAGGTGACTGGAAGGCGCGTCTTGAGGAGCATATCCTGGTTGTCCGACGAGTCGACTTCGTAGTCCCACCCTGCGCCTCGAATCGTGGCGACACCGTAGGCGCCGGCAGACCTCAGAGAGGCGACGTCTTCAGGCCTGACTCCGCCGATCGCGATCACCGGAATTCTTACTGCTTTCGCGACCAGCTCCACGAACTCCAGGCGCGCCGGCAGTCTGCCCGCATGACTCGGCGTCTCGAAGACGGTTCCCGCGACAACCCACGATGCACCCGCGGCTTCTGCTTCAATCGCCTCCTCGACCGTGTGTACGCTCGCGCCGACTGCCCGGTTTGGAGAGACAGCGCGAGCCTGTGCAATCGTCAGCGAATGCGACGCGAGCTGCACGCCGCGAGCATTCACGGCCGCGGCAATATCGACTCGGTCGTTTACGATCAGCCAGCAACCGGTGCCCCTCTGGTAAGTGGCGAGAGCCATAGCGAGCTCGTGAAGCCTTTGGCCAGAGGCTTTTGATGATCGAAGATGAAGCGCGCCGCGTCGGCCGAGCGCGCGCATGATTCCAAGGGCCCGGGGAAGAAAATCGTCGTGCAGGAGGATCGCGCTGTCCGTCACAGCGTGAACGACCGGAAAGTCCTGAAGCACGGGAGTAGTCATGTTCCGAATTGATCTCCGACGGCAACACCGCGCCCTCGTGCCCATTCGGCTGATCGCATTCTGCTTCGTCCGGAAGGCTGCACGTCGCGAACGCAGACGGCTGCGTCGCCGCACCACACGATCAATCCTTCGCGGACTGCGACGACTTCGCCGGGTGCCGCACCGGATTCCACGGGATGTGTGGCCATGTTCACTTTCCGTGCGCCGAAGAGCTTCACATCAACACCCTGAAGCGTCGAGAATGCAGCCGGCTTGGGATCGTATGCACGGATGGCCCGGCAGACGTCTTCGACACCTTGTGACCAGTCGACCACCGCGTCGTCCCGGACAACTTTGCGCGCGTAGGTCGCGAGCGATTCGTCCTGTGGAGTCTCAGGTGCTGCGCTTAACGATATCATCGCGAGCGCCTCGATCAACGTCAACGCACCTAGCTCGGACAATCGGTTCTGAAGCTCGCCGTAGGTTTCGTCGTCGAGAATGGGAGCTGATGCCGTGAGAATGATCGGTCCCGCATCCATCGCGGGCACCATTCGCATGATCGTCACACCTGTCTGTGGCAGTCCCTGGCGAACAGCCGCCTGAATCGGCGCCGCGCCGCGAAGTTGTGGAAGCAGTGACGCATGAATGTTCAGCGTGCCGAGTTGTGGGAGGTCGATGACGCTTTTTGGAAGGATGTGCCCGTACGCCACGACGATCGAGATATCGGGCTGCATCACTTCAATCGTGTCGACGAATTCCTTTTCCTTGGGACTCGTCGGCTGAAAGCAGGGAATCCTTTCTTCGAGCGCGATCTCCTTTACGGGCGGAGGAGTCAGCGTCCTCGCTCTTCCGGTCGGTTTGTCCGGCTGCGTCACGACTCCGATGACGTCGAACCCCTCACCGATCAGTGCGCGCAGCGGAGCCGCCGCAAACTCCGGTGTGCCCCAGAACAGCACGCGCATCTATAGCTCACCTTCGCTGTGATGCGGTCCCGTTGTTTCCAGCGCGACTTTTCGAATGAATCCGGGGTAGTCGTCCTTGAACTTGTCCCATTTCGCCAACGCCGAGCGGCGCTTGAGCATGCTCAGGTAGTCGATGAAAAGCTTGCCGTCGAGATGATCGATCTCGTGCTGCATGCATCGCGCGAGGAGCTCGGTGCCCTCGAGCTCGACTTCTTCGCCTTTCTCGTTGAGCGCTCTCACCATGACGCGCGATGATCGCGTGACATCGCCGAAGACTTCGGGAATCGAAAGGCAGCCTTCTTCACCACGAACGGATCCTTCACGCTCGGTGATCTCGGGATTGATGAGCGCGAATTTCTGGCCTTCGACATCCATGACCGCAATGCGCTCGCTGCGCCCCACTTGCGGCGCGGCGAGCCCGATGCCTTCCGCCGCGTACATCGTGTCGAACATCTCCGCGATGAGCGTCCTCATTTCGTCGGTCACTGTCTCGACGGGTGTAGTCGCCTTGCGAAGAACCGGGTCCCCGAGAACCCGGATGTCCAGAATCTTCACCCCTCGCTACCCGCAGAGATGCGGGCGACACGTGCAATTTTTCCGCGCTCGATCACGATGCGTGATTCGCCCGTCTTGATCGTGACGCGATCTTCGTTCGGATTGCTCTTGCCTTCTTCAGCGGGAGTCTCGC
>JBDTNA010000103.1:0-9400 GCA_039933985.1 Gemmatimonadales bacterium
TGAGCGAGATCGGGTCGACTGGTGCACGACAGATAGCTAGCCTTGCGGGCCTTGCGCCAATGAACCGCGACTCAGGCAAACAGCGAGGAAAGCGTCGCACCGGTGGAGGACGAGTGCAGGTGCGTTCGGGGCTCTACATGGCGACGATGGCAGCGATCCGCCACAACCCGACAATCAAGGTTTACTACGCACGGCTCGTAGCTGGCGGGAAACCGAAGATGGTCGCTCTCATCGCTTGCATGAGAAAAATCCTCGTGACCCTGAACGCAATGATCAGAACCAAAACGCGGTGGCAAGCTCAACTTGAGCTAACCACCCCTTGATTCTCAACACAACTGCTCGGTGGTTTAATAATGAAATGGCATCGGTCCGCGTCGAAGCTTGATCGGCTTCCTGACTAGCGAGTAATCTCGTGCTTCTGGATCACAGTCACTCTGACACTCACAGTCCCCGCGGCGGCATTCCAGAGCAGAACCGTCGACTCGCCCTGAATGGTTCGATCCAACCCCCGCTCCGACTTGGCAACAGTCTCGATCGGCGACACCCACCGAACAGCTTCAGGCGCCGATTCGATCTGCAACGGTCTAAACAGCGATATCTCAGTCGCGAACCGCGCATCAGCAGGAAAGCGCGACGGATCCCACGCCCACGTGACAGTGATCGAACCATCGTGCGCGAAATGCATCGTCTTGGTCAAACCATCCCCTTCGCACACGATCAAGACGCGATCGGGATCGTCATCCAGTCCGACACACGCAAGAGAGACACGCGCCCAATTCTTGATCGGCTCGTAATCGGCACGCGCATACTGCGCTTCAGTTACATCCGCTCCTATGATCCGATCGACGAACAACGCGCGATCATCCAGATCAGCCGGCGGACGTTCGACGAGCGTCATCGAATGCTCGAGATCATGAATGCTCGGCGCACCTTCCGCGGCACTGGCATCGACTCCCGCTTTCGCCGAGGCATCGACCTTCGGCTCTGACTTGGCCATCCTCGCCGCTTCGGCCAGCGCTTCGTCGTGGTACGCCTCTCGTCGTCGAGTCAGAACATCGGCGTAATTGATTCCACCTTCAAAAATCGTGTACTCGATGATGGCACCGCCGCGCGAAGGCGCCACGACGGCCGAGAACTTGGAGGAGTGCACCCACACCTCGTCGTTGCCGTCGGCGTCGAAGTCGAGAACCTGAGCTTCCAACTTCTCGTCGAGGCGCAACTCTTTCTCAGCGCGCGCGAGGTTGAGCCAGATCGCCTCGCGCAGATGCGGCAGATACAATCCGCCGAACACCCCATGCCACGATGCGTCGTTACACTGAGCATGTCCGATCGCCCGCCGTGCTACCTCCGGATCCCCTCGGCGACGGCAAAGCGCGGATAACGCCATCATCTTCTTGTGCGCCCGATTCGACTCAGGATACTTCACGAAGAAGTTGCGCCAGTGCGCGCCCCGAATGAACGCTCCATCCTGGCTGGCAATAAGCTCGGGGCCTAGCTTCTTCTCGAGCGCAGCAAGCCTTATCCCGGCATCCGGAGGAAGAGACCAACCCTCCATCTCCCGATATGAAGCGGTCGGGAGATAGGCGAGTCCGCCCGATCGCACAGCATCGAGCGCTTCGTTGCCGGTACTCATTACGATGTCGTTTGATGAGACGAGCTTTTCCATCGTCGTCAGGAAATCGCGTAGCCATCCCTTGTCGTAAACCCACTCACGCGTCCCCGGCCAGCCACCGAACTTCTCGCCGTCATCCGCGAACACCGCGAGTCGATGTCCGTCCTCGCGAAGCTCGTGGACATACGTCGCAATCTCCGCCGGCGGGCGAAACGGAATCAGGTATCGCAGCCGTTCATCGATCGCGAGAACATCGACGCGCTTCCCCGCACTCTCGGTACGCCAAGGAACGTGAAGCTGCTCGCGATGAAAACCGCTTACGAGAAAATGTCTGTCATCGACGAGTACGTACCGAACGCCTGCGTCGGAGAGGTCCGCGGCGAGCTCTGGTTCCCACACTCTCTCCGTAAGCCAAAGCCCTGAAGCGTTCACTCCAAACCGCGACTTGATCGCGCTCCGCATCCACTGGATCTGCTCGACACGGTCCTCCCTCGGGAGCGCCGCGAGAACCGGCTCGTAGTAACCGGACAGAAGCATCTCGATCTTTCCGGCCGCCGCGAGCTCGCCGACCATATCGAGATAGCTGGAGTGACTCGACTCGAGCCATTCGAGAAGGGGACCCGACAAATGCATCACGATCGGAAAGAACGCGCGGTCCGCCAACGCCTTGAGCAAAGGCAGATAAACGTCGCGAGTGTGCTCCTCAAACACGTGCCCGAAGTTTCCAACAGGCTGGTGTTGATGGATTCCGAAAACGAAGCGAAGAGGGTCGTTGATCAAAGGGGTCAGAGTCGTTTGGTCGGGTGGCTGCCAATTGGTGTCGAATCGTCAGGGGGTCCGACCAAACGACTCTGACCCCTTTGATCAAACAACCCCATCAGCGGCCTGACATGCGTCCGCCAGATGTCGCGGCCAGTCCCTTCCTTGGGGTCGTTGCTCTTCGCATCGCCGATGCGCTCGAGCAGCCCCGCCTCCAGTCGCTCTGCATCGCCGGACAGCTCGATCGCAAACCCCGCGTATTTTAAAACCTGAATCGTCTCGATCCTCGCCAGATCGTCGAAGAACCACGCACACGACGTGAACATCCTCAGCGTCCCTTCCTCGATCTCCAGCAGCTCTGCCGCACGCTCCATCCGCGCCCCGTCGTTGCGCCTGTTGACCGACCCGGCGATGAACGCGAGTGCCTGCGCCTCCGACGCGCCGATCACTTCGCCGTATCGGTCGCGCACTTCCCATGGATCGGTCGAGAAAAGCTCGTCGCCCTCGCGCTCGAAAATCTCCTGCAGCTCATCCGCAAGCCACTCGAGTCCTGTTCGCAGCGCGCTTCGCCACGCCTGGCTCGTGTGCGCTTCCGGAGAAAGAGCGCATCCACAGTCCGAGCGCCATCTCTCGATCCCATGCGAACAGCTCCACGAGCTCGGCGAAACCAGGACCGCATCCATCGTCGGCGGATTCTTTGCAAGGAACGATGCGAAGTTTTCGATGATCACATCATCGCGCTCGCGAAGAACGCGCAAAGCGCGAGCGAGAGCCATCTCACCGAAACGATGATGATGCCCGAACGTCTCACCGTCCATCGCAACTGCGGTGATGAGCGCGTCATCGTCTGCATCCAGAGGCGCGAGATGATCCGCCAGCAGAACGCCGTCTCTTATCAGGCGCCCGAACGCGATGTCGCCTGACAGTTTTCCGTCGTACACGCACAGCGCGATCTCCCTGCCCTTCCCCGCTTTGAATCGAAGCGGCACGCCAGCTGGATCGACCGCCGCCACCTGATGCGGCGCCAGAATCGTGAACTGCATTCCAGCTTCCGCCAGAACCTCGAGCGATTCCTCATCAACGGCAGTTTCGGGAAGCCACATTCCCTCTGGATCGCGACCGAACCGACGACGAAAGTCTGCGATTCCCCACTTCACTTCCGTCACCTTGTCCCGCCGCGAAGCCAGCGGAAGAATCGTGTGGTGATATGGCATCGCAATCGCATTGCCGTATCCAAGCCGTTCAACGCTTAGTTTGTCGGCGTGAAGAATCGCCGCGTACGTGGACGGCGCAGTCATCTCCATCCACTCGAACAATGTCGGCCCGACATCGAAGCTTACGGACGTATAGAGATTGTCTCGATGCGCAATGCTTCCGTCCGGAGCAAGCACTCGCGCGCGCGAAAACGGCGCATAGCACTCGCTCTCGATGCGCTGGTTCCAGTCATGGAACGGCGCAGCGCTCGGTTCGGGGTCTACTTCTCCAGTCCAGGGATTTTCGCGGGGCGGCTGATAGAAATGGCCGTGTACGACTACGGATCTCACCTGTTCAAAACCGCCCTCAATGAATCGAGAATGTTCGGGAAGATCGCGTCGCGAACATCGAGCTCGCTCGCGAGATTGCGCGCACTCTCGAGCTCACCATCGCCTCCGCTCAGACCCTTCATCAGCGCGGCGCAATCATCGATGTGAATATTGATCCGCTTCTCCGCGTAATCAGTCGCTTCACCGGTCGTGATGATGAACTGCCAATCCGATGACTGAGCGAGGAGCAGCTGTCGCGCCGCCTGCGCAAGAACCGAGTGCATCTCCGGCCGATCGATCGCCATCGGCGCGAGACGCCAGAACTCTTCCTCGAGCGGCCAGAGCTTCTCCCAGGTCCAGTTGGTCTCGGGATTGAGCCACATACTCCAGTCGCCGTCCTTGCCCCACGATCCTGCGCTCAGATTCAACGAGACATCCGCGCGAGCATTGTTCAAATGCGACGACGCAGTGAGTGGACGAACTCCACCCTGCAGATCGATCTGCCGAAACAGCTCCTCGACAAAATCGACACCCTCGAACCACCAGTGACCGAACAGCTCCGTATCAAACGGAGCGACGATCAACTCGGCGCCCTGTCTCTGAATCGTATCGCCGACGCGACCGAGCAATCGTGCAAAGTGTTTTGCATGACGCAGCACCTGAGCACTCGCGAGCTCCGGCTCATACATCACCTTGTCGCCAAGGCCTGCGGTGTCCGACGTTACGCGCCAAAGCTTGAGACCCCCGGGATAGCGAATCTTGTGGAATTCGAGATACGCACCGTCGCCGGGATATCCGCCGTGACGTGACCACACCTGCATCGACGAGCGCGGATCGCGAATCAACGCGCGCGGTGCAAGCTGCCTTCCATGTTGACCGATCCAGTACGGACGATATGGCGAATTCGCAGTCTCGTTCGCCCTCATCTTCCGCCGCTGCTGAATCATTTCATTCGGCGAAGTCGGAAGCTCACCGTAGACGCCGAGTGGGAGCCCTGCTTCCGCGAGATGCGCGTCAACGAAGACGTAGCGAACGCCAGTCTCAACCAGAAACGTCTCTATCCCATCCCGATGCTGATACGCCCGCGCACTCGGCAGCGGCTGCCATGGTCCTTCCGGACGATACGCGCACTCAGGCATCCAGAGACCGACCGCGCGCTTCCCGAACAACCGCTCATGTTCGGCGTGCCCGACAGCAAGTTGAAGGCGAATGCTCTCGTCGCGGCCAAGCAGCGGAAGAAATCCGTGCGTTGCAGCTGACGTGATCAGCTCGAGCCGTCCGTCATCCTGAAGCTCTCTGAACGCACCGATGATATCGCCGCCAATCGAATCGTACAGCTCGAGCAGACGGGTCAATCGCTCGCGCCAGTAACGGACGACCGGCAGGAGATGCTCGTCGTATGTGCCGCGCATCTCCGCTTCTGCCTCACCGCAGGCTTCGAGTCTCTGCTTGAAAAACTGTCGCAGCTCGCTCTCGAATACAGGGCTCGCAAGCTGATTTGCGAGAATCGGAGTGATGCCCAGCGTTACAGGCGCGGCGATTTCTTCATCAGCAAGCGCCTGCAGTGAATCGATCAACGGCAGATACGTGTCTACCGCCGCTTCCGTGATCCAGTCGCTGCCGTGAGGCCAGCGACCGTGATTCAGGACGTACGGAAGGTGACTGTGTAAAGCGAGTACGAAGTCCATTCTATCCGGTCAGTTCTCTGGATTGGCGGCGGCAAGCGCGCGGCGATACAGCTGAATGTATCTCGCTGCGGAGCTGTCCCATGCGAAGTCGCGTCCCATTGCTTCGTACATGCGGGGACGCCACGCTTGCCTGTCGTAATAGCGTTGCAGCGCGCGACCGACGGCCGAGTCGAAGGCGTTCGCGGTGAATGCGTCGAACAGGAATCCGGTGGCGTCGTCCTGAACCGTATCAGAGATTCCGCCGACTCGCCGGCCGATGACCAACGCGCCGTAACGCTGCGCGCGCATTTGAGTCAGGCCGCACGGCTCATATTCCGACGGCATGAGAAGAAGATCGGAGCCTGCGATCAACCGATGCTCGACTTTGTCGGTGAACTTGAACTCCGCGCTGACGTGACCGGGTCGTACCTGCTCGAGCTCTTTCAGCACCGACTTGTAGCGCTCTTCACCCTGTCCGAGAAAGACCCACTGTGCATCGAGAGCGCGGATTGCGCGGCTCGCGAGGATAATGTCGAAGCCTTTCTGCTTTACGAGTCTTCCGCACATGCCGATCATCGGGACATCGGTGCGCTGCGGCAGCCCGAACGTCTGCTGCAATGCGGATTTGCATGCGGCTTTGTTCGATGTGTTCTGTCGCGAAAAATTCGAGGCGATCTGCGAGTCAGTCTCCGGATTCCACTTGTCGATGTCGATTCCGTTAGTGATTCCCTGAAATCGATCGCCCATGGACGTGAACATCGCGTGCAGGCCGAATCCGCCCGCAGGTGTTCTCAACTCTTCGGCGTGACTCGGACTCACAGTGACCGCGTAGTCGCAGAAGGCGAGGCCGCCCTTCAGAAAATTGACCTTCCCGTACCACTCGAGCTGGTGGAGGTTGAAAGTCTCGGGCGGAATTCCGAGATCGCCGATGACTGACGTCGGGAAGTATCCCTGATAACCAGCGTTGTGAACGGAAAGGCACGCGCCGGTTCCGCGGAATCGCTCGCGAAGATCGCCGTACGATCGCATGTAGACGAGCGCGAGTGATGCATGCCAGTCATGGGCGTGCACGAGCACAGGCCCTTTCACAAACAACGAGATCGCTTCGAGCGCCGCGCGAGTGAACAACGCGAACCGGCGCGGATTGTCAGGGTAGTCGCCACCGCCCTCGACGTAGATGCCTTCGCGATCGAAGTAAGCAGGATGATCGACGAAGATCACCGTCGGTCCTTCTTTCCTGTCGGCATCGCGGAAGAAGCGAACCTGCTCACGACGTGGACCGACGTGCACCGTAATCTCGCTTCCAACCTGCTCGAGATTCTTCGCCACTGTTCGAACAGTGCGATAAAGGGGAACGATCACGACGACAGGAATACCCTTCCTTACCTGAACGTCTGCAAGCCCCTGAACCGCCTCAGCCAGTCCTCCCGTTCGCGCGTACGGAGTGAACTCCGCGGTGAGATGGACGATCGTGACTGCGTCGCCCGACGCGGACCTCAGTGGTGAGGTTCGCGAAGCTCTACGAGGCCGCGCAGTGGATCTTGGCAAGTTCGTGTCAGGAAGTTGGAGGATCGTCCGGCGTAGCAGCCGGCGTCATCGATGGAACGTAGTACTTCTCAACGTACTCTTCGAGCATCCGCCGCGCTGTGAACTGCTGTCCCGCGACCCGCATCGCGTTCTTCATCATCGCCACCCAGGCGTGCGGAACGCCCTCGGCCCGGTCGTAAAACCGTGGGATGACCTCCGTTTCGAGAATGGTATACAGATGATTGGCAGTCTCGGCGTCGGCCGTCTCTTCTCTTGTAGCAAATGGAATCGCCCACCCGTTTGTCCCGTCGAATCCTTCTTCCCACCAGCCGTCGATCGTGCTGAGCTGCGGGACACCGTTCATCGCCGCTTTCATGCCGCTCGTGCCGGACGCTTCCATCGGCACCACCGGAAGGTTCAGCCACAGGTCCACGCCCTGCACCAGCAGATGCCCGATGTGCATGTCGTAGTCCTCGAGAAACGCGACGCGTCCCTCGAACTGCGGATCGCGCGTAAAGTGATGAACTTCTTGAAGGATCTGTTTGCCTGGCGTGTCCTCGGGATGCGCCTTGCCGGCGAATATGATCTGCACGGGCCGCGAAGTGTTCACCAGCAAGGCACGAAGCCGCTCGACGTCGTGGAAGATCAGGTTGGCACGCTTGTACGTCGCGAAGCGTCTGGCGAAGCCGATCGTGAGCGCGTCGGGATCGAGCATCAGTCCCGCTCCAACGAGCTGCGCCGCTTCGTGTGAGCGGTCGGCAAAGTTTCGGCGGGCTTCTTCGCGCACGAGTCTCATCAGCGCGCTCTTGAGCCTGAGATGCGCATGCCAGAGTTGATGATCGTCGATCGAGAGGACGCGATCCCACGCGCCTGCCTCGGAGAAATGCTCTCCGGCATGCGACCCGAGCTTCGAGTCGAGAAGCTCCATCACCGAGTTCGCCATCCACGTCGCGAGATGCACACCGTTCGTAACATGACCGATCGGTACGTCATCGACGTCACGATTCGGCCACAATCCGTTCCATAGAGTTCGCGTTACAATCCCATGGCGACGGGAAACCGCGTTGATCCTGCGAGAAAGGCGAATCGCGGTGGACGTCATGTGGAATGTCGCATTGCCGGGCACAGGATGCTTTCCGATCGCGAAGAACTTCTCTTGATCGACGCCCATGTCTTCCCAAACCGGGCCGGTACACGCCGCGATCTGGTCGCGCCCAAACGTGTCGTGTCCCGCAGGAACGGGAGTGTGCGTCGTGAACGTGCTCGATGCGCGCACTGTGCTCACGGCTTCATCGAACGCCATTCCGCCGACTGTCAGCTCGCGCAGCCGCTCGACGAGCATGAAAGCAGCGTGACCTTCATTCGAATGCCACGCTGACGGGTCGTATCCGAGTGCCCGAAGAACACGCACGCCGCCCACGCCCAGCAGCCATTCCTGGCGAAGCCGAAGCGCAGGCCCTCCAGCGTACAGCTTGCTCAGAAGCTGCCGGTCGTCCTCGTGATTCTGCTCGAGATCGGTATCGAGAAGGATGATCGGCGTGCGTCCGGCGATGAGACGTGAGGCCCGCACGTAGACATCCCGGCCGAACGTCTGAACAACTGCAAGGTGATCCTCGCCATTCGGTCCAGCGATCGGAGTGATCGGAGTCCGCTCGGGATCGAAGTTGACGTCCGAGTCCTCCTGCCAGCCGTCGATACGTATGCGCTGATCGAAATACCCGGCCCGGTAGAGAATGCCGACCCCGACGAGCGGAACACCGAGGTCTGACGACGCCTTGGTGTGATCTCCCGCGAGTATCCCCAGGCCACCACTGTAGATCGGAACCGAGTTATGAAGCCCGAACTCGGCGCAGAAGTACGCGATCGTTTTCTCCCTGTGCTCGGGATGCGTTTGAGAGAACCAGGTCTGATCGAAACGCGCTTCGGAGGCGAGCCAACGCATCACCGAGTCGTATTTCTCGAGGAAAGCAGGGTCCTTTGCGAGCGCCACGAGCCGGTTCGAATCGACACTGCGGAGAAGATCGACCGGATTGTGGCGGCAAAGGTGCCAGACGTTTTCGTCGATCGACTTGAAGAGGGCGCGGGCTTCCCGGTGCCAGCTCCATCCAAGGTTATTTGCTATGTCGGCCAATCCGCGAATGCGCTCGGGGGTGGCGGGCGGAATCTCTGCTGGCATCAGGTGGTGTCGGGGTTCTCGGGCAAGGTCGGTGAAAACTAAAGCGGTCGTGGGATTTTGGAGCGGGGAGAAGATGTCTTTCTTTGTCGTTAAAAAACCCTGGCCTTTTCTCTGCGGTCTCTGCGGTCTCTGCGGT
>JBDTNA010000104.1:0-9349 GCA_039933985.1 Gemmatimonadales bacterium
CGTAGGCGCGAAGATTGTGGCTGATACTTTCGTGCGAATGCTAAGACGAGATGCGAATTCCTATCTGAACGTTGTCGGAGGGTTTACGCCAATCCTGCCTTCCGCCGCCGCAGGAGATTTTACTTTCGCCGATCTTGTGAATTTCGCGGGGGTTACGCAGCCGTAGAGTAGAGATCCACACCAGGTGCCTCAGTTCCTACGCATTAACGATACGGCGTTTCTTCGACACTACCGCGAACTACTCCGCGTCGAGTAGCGCTCGCGCTTCCGGGAGACAACCATGGCTGTCCTGATGATCCGCAATCGAGAACTGGTCACGCAGCACGATGCGCGGATACTGGGTGCGCCAAATAAGGCGAGGAGAAAACCGAAAGGAGCGACCACTCCGTTCGAACCGATAGGGCTCAACAAGCCGCTCGCTTTACGCATTGCGCATGTCTACACTGGACGCTTTCCCGTTGACTCGCTGTTCGGCCGGGGCAAGCAGGACATGCTGCTCACATCCGCGATAAAGGGCCACTCGGTCTACGCTTCGGCTCCGCGCGCCATCAATTACTACGCAAAGGGAATCTCGAAGGGTCGTTCACTGATCGCCCCGGCGGCGACTGAAACTGGAACCGCGCTCGTGTTCTATTCCCCGGCAGTCACCGATGCGTCGTTGACACTCACTTTGGATCTCGCATTCGACTCCTTCCCGGATACTCTCATCCGTCAGATCGGGGCTGGATTTGAAAGCGCAAGCGGATTTCCGATTTTCGCACCGTTCGCGGGCTACCTGCAGGTTGGTTCGCAATTGGTCAAGCTGGCCGCTGATGTGGGACGTGCCTTTTTCGAAGGTCAGCCGGAATTCACGCGGACAGAAACTCTGGAATTCGACTTGCCCGGCTACGACCAGGCCGAAGCGAACTTCCGCATCATTTCAAATCCGTCATTCGATTTTTCAGGCCTCGAGTTCAGTCCAAAGAAAGGTCTCGTCCTTAAATCATCGCCCACGAAAATTTACGACGGTGATGAACCCTATATCGTCATCAGTCTCGACGGTCGTGCCGATCAGAGACTCGAAGCCTTCACGCCGATGATTGCCAGCGCAGAGTTGCTGAATCGCGTGCTGGGCGCAGCGAACAAGGCCGAGGCCGCCATCGACGGAATAGTTGAAGCTGCAAAATTGTCCAGTGACGCAAGATTCCGGATCGAGGCCGATCAAGTGGAGCGGAGAGCTGCAGCACTCCTCAAGTCAGGTGGCGACCCCGCCCAGATTGCCGCGTTGACTGCCCGCCGGGAAAGCTTGATCAGAAATATTCAGAGTGACTTGCTTAAGCCGCCGTCGACGAATGAAGCTGAACCAGCGGTATTGGATCCGACGCATGACGCGGCCGCATTGCCACGTGGCAAGCGCGCACCTGCCCGCAGGGTCTCGCGCAGTATGAAGGCTTCTCGTGCTGCTGCCAGCACATCGTGGCGCGTCGCCCGTTCACTGATGACGCTTCGAGAGCAAATCAACGCGATCTTTCCCGACCGAAATAAAGCGAGTGACGGCACCATCGGCGACGCCGCTCACGCCAGCCAGTCGTCCGATCACAACCCATGGGTATCAGCTGGCGGCCTCGGCGTCGTTACGGCGATGGATATCACCCACGATCCCGCGCACGGTTGCGACGCTGCAAGAATTGTGGATGCACTGGTGCGAAGCCGCGATCCCCGGATCAAGTACATCATCTCCAATTCGAAAATCATCAATGCATCGAGTGTTGGAAGTACTGCGGCCTGGACTCCCCGAGCCTACACGGGCTCCAACAAACACGACAAGCATTTTCACATTTCAGTCGCAAGCGACGCTGCCCGCTTCGACGACGCGGCGCCGTGGGCAGTCGTTTGAGTCAACACCAACGATTTGCTGCCGACGCGACGCCTGACGGTTACGAGAGACGTCGCGGCTTCGGAGTGTCAACGTAGGAGATCGCCTCGTCGTCGCGGAGAGCTTTCAACGTTGCGCGTCGAACCTTCGCGTCAGACGAGTCTGGCAATGTGACTGTAACCAATCCGGCGCTGGATCCACTTCGCAGTCCGGGGAAAACTTCATCGACGCTGCCCGCTTCCCCGGTGGTGTGCAGAACCTTGCTCACGTGCTCAGCCGGCTGCTTTGCCAGTTTCGTATCGACTTTGACAACCAGCTTCACGGCCGGCTCACCGTAACGCCTTCTCGCAGTTGAGTCGTCCCGCCCCGTAGGCCGTGCTTCCCTTTTTCGCGCCCGACACCTTGTCCGCCGAGGACGTGAGCTTCCTGATCACTTGAGCCGGCGTACTTCCGGGCGACTTCGCCAGGACGAGCGCCGCTGCGCCAGCTACGTGCGGCGTGGCCATCGATGTTCCGTCCCAGGCGTCGTAGTTTCGCTCACCATCGCCATCATATCGAAACGTGGGTGTCGTGGAAATTATTTCAACGCCAGGCGCCATCAGATCTATGTGGCGGCCCGTGTTGGAAAATCCGGCGCGTTTGTCCAGCTGGTCGGTCGCGCCAACAGCGCATACTTCAGGTATGGCGGCCGGATACTCTGTAGGGTTTCCCTCCTCGTACTCGTTTCCCATTGCGGCGATCACGACGACGCCGGAGTCGATCACGTCTCGAAGAACGTCGATCTCGGCAAGGTCCTTCGCGCCGCCAAGGCTCAAGTTCAATACCTCGGCCCTGCCAATCACATAGCGCAGCGCTCGGTAGTAAGCGGCGGCGTCGAAATCCTCATCGTCGCGCGGGAGCGCCTTCAAGGCGAGTATCTTTGCCCCGCAAACTCCCGAGATACCCAGGCCGTTTCCAGCGATCGCGGCGATGATACCTGCCACGTGCGTGCCGTGGCCCACAAAGTCCTTGTCCGATCCGCCGAGAAAATTCTTGTACTCGGCAATCGCTCCCTTCAGGTCAGGATGGCGTTGGTCGATACCACTGTCCACCACTGCAACGGTGATACCCGTGGCATTCTTGAATCTTGCTGCCGCCCGCGCCTGGCCCAGGCGAATAGCGCCATGTCCCCATTGCCGCGACGTGAGCGGATCCGCGGATACTTTCTTCCGCCGTGCGAAAAGCCTGCGAACCGGAGGCACAAACGCATATTCGACGTCCTCCATGCGGGCCAGATGCGCAGCGAGCGCCGACGCGCTCGTGCCCCGGGCTACCTTTATCTCAACCAGCGGTGCAGACGCAGTACGTCTCGCTGCACGCCCCGCAGCGGACGCGCCACCCAGCGTCGACAGAGACCTGAACCCCGATCGCGAAGCATCGCCGAAGACAGGGGTGATACTTGCGACGCGACCGTTCTCCAGCAGGCGGGCCATCGCCGAGTCTGGCTCGAGACCGACCGCCCGCACGGAGCGACCACTTGCCGACATCGAAGAAGGGGCGCGGGTTACACGTGTCGACGAGGGACGCACCTTCGCGATAATCGTTCGTTCCGATTTCTTCGGAGGCTGTGGCTCATGCTGCCACAGGTGGTAGTGGTCAGATTCTTTTGCCATAATCCCTCACAGGTCGACAGGAACCGACATGAACTGCGCGAATGCGTTACTGCAGCCGCAACCTCGTTGCCGCGACGAGGCGATCGTTTCTGAATCCTTCAAGACGGAGCATTGATCGGCCCGCCTGCGCCCGACGTGGCAACGACAATGTGTACTTCCCCGTATTGCCGCGCAGCAGGCGGTGTCCGACCGGATGATGGCCAAGGTACGCGTCTACAACGTGAATGTTGGTGGTCTCGATCCGAAAGGTCACTGCACCCGTTCTAGTAACAGTCAGTCGCTGCGTTGGCTGGCGGTTGAGGATCCGCGCAGCTCGGTCAATCAAATCAACATTGCGCTCGAGCACGTCGCGCCGCGTAAGCCTGTACTCGATGTCAGGCCGCACTCCCAGATCCTCGAGCGGAAGGCCGGTGTTGGTGCCGACACGCGTCACGCGCCTGACCGCGAAACGGAACGACGCATCGCCCGGAAGCTCAGGCGGGAGCGCAACGGGGTCGGCGGCCAATTCCGAGATGAGAGCGTACTCCCACACGTTCGCGCCTCCCGCGCCCGTTGCGGGATCGACTCCCAGAATCGTGCCGATGCCATGGTCCTGGAAACCGGCCGCGAATATGTCGGTCGTGCTATAACACAGCGCGTCTGTGATCAACACGACTGGACCCTGATACTGCTGGCCGATGTCGTTGCAACGTGCAGCGGTTGAAAGAGGGAAACCCTGGGAGAAATCTGTGCCCGTTTCCACTGCCTGATCGATCGAAGCTTTCCATTGGTGGAACAATGGGTAGTTCGCCGCCAGTCGGGCTGTGCGCGGCGTATTCAGGAACGAGAATCGTACAGGGTCGATGGGGCCCGGCGTGATTAGCTGCAACAAACGCTCACCGGCCATGATGAGTCCTCCGCCGTTCCCGCGGACGTCGATGATAAGGCCTTTCTGCGAGAGACGCTTCACCAACCGTATGAACTCACGCAGGAACGGCGTATCCCGCTCGACATTGAAAGTCGCGATTCGAATGTAGCCGAAGGTACCCGCTGGCGTAACGACGTTACGGCAGGAAGGAAAGACGTCCTGCATACGGCTTACTATTGCGCTGTCGGGATCGAGCCCCTTCAAAGATTCCTTTGACCGGATTCGCAAGAGCTGTCGGCGCACCTGGCGCTCCACTTCGCACCGTTCGTCCATTCCGATTGTATGCCGCAGTCTCGTGGCCGCCTTGGCCACACCGTGACGATGAGCGGTGCGATCCTGCTGAAAGACCTGCCACTCGAACCGCGCTGTCTCCCGTCTGTCGCGTCGTGCGCGTCTAGGCCTGTAGGTCACATCGACCCATTTCTCATCAGGGGGAAGTGATTGCCCAAGCCAGCGGATGGTCATCGATGCGATCCCCTGCGCGCGGCGCGCCGCGGGGTTGCTGCCAAGCTCGCGGCTTGCGTTCGCGGCCACCGCGCGCGCGATCTCGACGCCGTTCCAATGCGTTACAACAACTCCCCGCTCGAAGCCCTTTTCTTCAGCTGCCGCCAGCCCTGATTCTCCCTCTGTGAACAGGTGCGACACGACAAACTCGCGCTTGCCCCGAGTAACGCACGGTTCGATCGAAAATGGAAGATACGCCGTCGTGCTCCGAAACGGCTCGGGCAGAATGAACGTTGTGTGGAGGTCTCGCAGTTCAGAGAACGTATTGAGCAGGTCGTCGTAAAAGTCGCGATCGGGGAGGGTTGAGTTCGCAGACTCGAGACGCCGGTGGAGAAGGCGCAACCTCTGCACGGGATTCACCGCGTACATGGAACGCTTAAGCGGGAGGTGCACATACAACCGCTCGACGAGATCGAGTGCGGTAGCGACCAGCTGACGCATTGCATCGGAACTGAGCCCGGGCTGGCTGGCTGCTCGTTCTCGTCGTTTAGCCGACGGCTTTCGAGAGCCTGCCCGTCGCTTCACAACTTCACGCTCTTGACGAACTCGTCCAGCGTCAGCGACCTGCCGCGAGAAAGTGACTGCTCGATCTGCTTTGCTGTTGGCACCGAAGGCAGGTCCCTCTTGGTCTCGAGCTTTTGCGTTGCCTTCTTCGCAGTTCTCAACTTGCGCGAGTTCCCTTTTTCGTCGTTGTCCATTTTCATTCCTTCTTTCCGTTTTTTTACCGTCAAGTCCTATGACCCCAAAACCTCTTGGCGAATAATCGCCGTCGAGCGTTCGGCGCTTGCTACAATACCCGAGTTGGGAAGATCAGTTTCAGCGTTCTGTGAAACAGCGTCGCGAAGGCTTTGAATCCGGCCCTGGACGGATGCAACTCATTGTGCCACGAGCTCGTTTGCGGCGATAGTGTGCCTTGGCCGTTGATGAATGTCACCTTTGTATGTGATGTCTCCATCTCGGAGAGGAGAACCGCGAACTGCTGAAGCAGGATCTTCATTACAACGAAGGCCGAGTCGCGCGTGGGGAAGCCGCGAAGGTCGAATGTAGGTTTGAGCCAGGGTCCCATGTGGCAGATACCGCGGCCATCAGGAATCGCAAAGTCGTAGCAGTGAAAAAAAAGATGAGTCTGCGGGCTCAGGCTGTCGCGTAGGCCGATCAAATCTTCATATCCTGCGCGCACCAGTGCGAGCACGGCGTCGAGGCGTGTCTGGTGAATGAGAGCCGCGGGCGGCAACGTCGCGTTAAAGTCCCTGATCCAAAGGGCCATCGGGTTGTCGACGATGTCGTTGCCGCCCCCGGAGAACAGCATCGCGTCCCATGGCCCGCCTGCGGGGCAGCCATTGGCAAACTGTTCGATAAGTAGTTTACGCTCTTTCACGCCCAGCATGTAACGCACTTCATCTCCGGCCTTGGCGAGGTTCAGGATTGGCACGCCGAGCTTGTCTTCGAGTCGCCGAATCACTCCGCCTCCAAAGAATGGCACGGGGTAGTCGAACCACGAGTCCCCCTCTGCGAATACCTGAAGGGGTCTCGGCGCGCTCTTGATTCCACGTCCTCCCGCAGCACCCCTGGATCCCAGGCCCTTAACGCCGCGCTTCTTCATTATAGTGAGCGTGGCCTTGTAATCCTTTATGCGTTGGCGGCGCTCCTGCTCCTGTTTCAGCTCGAGCTTACGCCGCTCGATGCCGACAGAGGCTGGCGACGTGGCGACCAGCGCGGATTTGGCTCCCCTGCCGCGGGGCAGTTGCAGTTTCGCAAGTGCTCGCGCCTGGGCGAGTGTGACCGCTCCTTTCTCAACGCGAGACTTGGTCGTACGGGCCGACTTCCTGGCGGGCGGGGACTTCGGCCGCGTGGACCTCTTCTGTCCTGACTTCTTCTTTGGCATATGGATTTCCTACGTGACGGTTGACGTCCGTCGATAGGACTGTGGCTTAGGCGACCGGACAACATGCTGTTTTGTCCGTTAGAGTTCAATGTCTCTTTCTTATCGCAGGCTGCGGTTTCCTTGTCGTCAGAGAGGGCAACGAGGGGTCGGCTTGTCGCGCAGGCGAGCTACGACACGATGAAGCTGCCAAGTGGTCAATCAGACGCTACTTGCCAGCGGTTGTTACTTGCCATTTCCTACAAGAATCGGGATACGGGCGAAAAAGTGCAGAAGCCATGTGCGGGTTTCGCCACGACGATCACTTTGCCTCCGAGGATTGCACCTATGGAAAGAAAGACCGCGCACGATTTTGATCAGGAACTGCTTATTCTGTTCGACGCCTATGTCCACGGCGGGATTGACCGACGTGCCTTCCTCGACCAAGCCGCGAAGTTTGCCGTAGGGGGCGTCACTGCGGCGATGCTCCTCGAGCAGCTGAGTCCGAAATTCGTCGAAGCCCAGGTGGTAAGCACGCAGGATCCTCGAATCGTGGCACGGTATGCGGAGTACGATTCGCCGAACGGCTACGGCAAGATGCGCGGCTACCTCGTGCGTCCAGCGAAAGCTGCGGGCAAGCTTCCGGGAATACTTGTCATCCACGAAAACCGCGGACTGAATCCGCATATCGAGGATGTAGCACGACGCTTTGCGCTCGAGAATTTTATCGCGTTCGCTCCTGATGCCTTGTTTCCATTGGGCGGCTATCCTGGCGACGAAGACAAGGCGCGCGAGCTGTTCGGCAAACTCGAGCAGGCAAAGACGCGTGAAGACTTCGTTGCTGCGGCAGGGTTTCTGAAATCGCGCCCGGAGTGTAACGGCAAGATCGGCGCGGTCGGTTTCTGCTACGGCGGTGGCATTGTGAACTTCCTCGCGACCCGTTTGCCCGACCTTACTGCAGGCGTGCCGTTTTACGGCGCAGCCCCAAATCTCGAAGACGTCCCGAAGATCAAAGCTCCGCTCATGATCCAGTCGGCCGAGGTCGATGAGCGCATCAATGCGAGCTGGCCGGCGTTCGAAGCGGCACTCAAGGCAGCCAATGTGAAATACGAGCGCTATCTGTATGCTGGCACGCAGCACGGATTCCACAACGACACTACGCCTCGCTACGATGCGGTGGCAGCGAAGCTGGCGTGGGAGCGAACGGTCGCGTTCTTCAAGAAGAACGTCCGGTAATAGCGAGACCGCCCGCCGAGGGCTGTTGATGCGACCCCTTTTCGCTGGATTGGCGTTAGCGCTTGCTGCTGCGCTTGCTGCCGCAGATGCGAACGCGCAATCAGCGCTCGATGCGTACGTCGGCCAGTATCAGTTCACGAACGCGGTGCTTATGGTCAAGGCCCGCGACGGCAAGCTCTTCCTTCGCGGCCGCGAGCTCATACCGAGGCCGGACTCCACGTTCGGAGTCAGCGGACTCGCGGCGAGAATCACTTTCGTGCGCGACGGGAAGAATCGCGTCACATCTCTGGTGTGGAGCGAGGCCGGGCAGGATTTCCCCGCTCCACGAATCAGCTCGCAGACAAACCGAACTGTGCGACCCGGCGATCGCTCGCCGCACGAAGTGCGGTTCGTGAGAGCGAACGGCATCACAATGGAGTACGCCGACTGGGGCGGTCGCGGACAGTTTGTCCTTCTTCTCGCCGGGCTCGGCAACGATGCCCACGTCTACGACGACTTCGCGCCGGCATTCACGGATCGCTTTCGCGTCGTTGGTCTGACGCGACGCGGCTTCGCCGATTCCGATCGGCCTGAGACCGGATACGATGTCGCGACCCGCGTCGAAGATATTCGAGCGTTTCTCGATTCGCTTCACGTCGTCCGTGCCTACATCGTTGGGCATTCAATGGCGGGCGATGAAATGACTCTCTTCGCGTCCACCTACCCTGACCGCGCCGCAAAGCTCGTTTACCTCGACGCCGCATACGATCGGTCCGGGTCGCCGCGCCGGGCCGATGACGACGCGATCGCCCCGGATGAGAAAGCCATCTACCAGGCCCTGTTCGATGCGATGTATTCTTTCCGCCCCGACTACACAAAAATCTCTGCGTCTTCTCTCGCTATCTACTCAGTGCCGCGGGGTGCGACATCCCGGCGCTCCAGTATCGACCAGTTCAGGAAGGAGATGGCGCGAGGTGAGATCGTGGAAATGGACGCGCCGCATGACATGTTTATTGCGGCCTCTCGAGATGAAGTCGTGCGGCGAGTACGGAAATTTCTGCTGAAGTAGAGATACATTTGGGCACCAATCTCCCGCTCCCCAACCGTGGATATGCCAACAAACGACGACGAATCTGCACAGCAGATCATTTCGAACATCACTTGCATGAACATTGAAACCCTGACCGAGGAAAGACGATGAGAACGACTCACGCTCGTTTAGCAGTTCTGACAGCCGTCATCGCGACGCTCGTTGCCTGCACGAAGGCAGATGACGCGGCCAAAGCTGGCGCCGACACCGCCGTTGATACGACCTCAGCTGCGGTAGCCGCTCCGGCCATGCTCGGACCGGCGGA
>JBDTNA010000105.1:0-9300 GCA_039933985.1 Gemmatimonadales bacterium
TGCTCGTTCGCGGCAAGCAGAAAGACGATGGCGTATGTGCGCATGCGGATGGCAAGTGGGTGATCAGTCTAGAACGTGTCGAGGTCCTTCGCGGAAACCACGCGTCCCTTGTATCGCGAACGCACCTCGGCCAACAGCGTCTCGTCAGACGATCCAAAGAAAAGCTGATGAATGAGAATCAACAGTCCCGGCTTGGCAGCTGTTGCGATGTCACCAAGTTGGGTTGCGGATGTATGCGCGTGTGAGTGGTAGGCTTGTCGCAACGCGGGAAGCTTGGCGAATCCGGCGTCCGAATACACTTCGTGAATCAACACGTCACATCCTTGACATTGCTCTGCGATAACGGGACTCGAGCGCATGTCGCCACTGATGACGATGACTCTGTCAGGCGTCTTGACTCGGTATCCAAATGCGTATTTCCAGTCGGCATGTGGAACCGCGAAGGCGTTGACGGTTACCCGCGCATCCTGATAGATCACGCCTTCACTGATCTCGTGAACGACGACCTTCCATCCGTTCGGCGGCGGACCTCCTGACGCATGAAGCCGCTCGGCAATGTCTTCCGAATTGCCGTCCAGGATTCCGTTCACGAGACGGCTCGTGCCGGGCGGACCGTAGACATCGAGAGGTGCGGTGCGTCCCTGAATCCATGGCGTGAAGATCACGTCGGCGAGTCCGAGCGTGTGGTCTGAGTGCAGGTGTGTGAGGAAGACGCGGTCGAAACGTGGCGATGGTTGACCGTTAGGGTTGCTCGGCGCGAATGCCTTGACCCCGTTGCGACCGGCTGCCGACGCGCGGCGAACGACTCCTGTTCCGGCGTCGAAGAGATAAGCCACCGAATCGACAACGATCGCGACGCCTGGTCCGCTGCGATCGGGATCGGGAATCGGCGTGCCGGTGCCGAGTATCACGATGCGGGTCCTTGCGGATTGCGATGCGGCGAACGATGGCAGCATGGCCATCGCGATAAAGAGCGATAGAAATAGTCTCACAAGTCCTTCTGGAAGAAGACTGCGTTTTGTGAGAATAATTATACGTTGGAAATATCTACAAGCAGCGGAAAGTGATCGGATGCCGTGCGCACCGCTTCCGGAAATTGCCGAACTTCGCACGCCTGGAACCGCGAGGCGAATTCTTTGGGGGTGAAGACGTAATCCAGTCGCACGTGCGGCCGCCAGATCGGGAATGTGTATCCGGGGTCGTTTTTCTGGTCTGAATGCAGCGTACGCCATGCGTCGACATACCCGTCGGCCTGGATCATCTCAATCGTACTGCGCGCAATGTCGCGACCGCTGAGCCACACCATCGTGCGAATCCACGCAGGCATCGGGGATGAGTCGAACAATTCTCCCGGAGCGAGAGCGTTGAAGTCGCCCGCGAGAATATGGAACGCGAAGGCGTTTTGTTCCTTCTTCAACTGCTCCTGAATTCCATTGAGCAGGCCCCTGAGCTCGCGCGCACGTCGCCGCTCGCTCCACTTGGAAAACCAGGCTCGGAGATGCAAAACGAACAAGCGGGGGAATCCTTCGGCGAACTTTACCTCGAGCAGCGCGTGTCGCGTTCGCGGCGGCTGGCGCCAGGCGAAACTCTCCACCGGCACGTTGCTGAGGAATCCGGTCGAGTGGGAGTGCTGCGAACCTGAGTAGCGGAACCCGGCGAGCTTGGCGATGCGCTCTACTACGATAGGATGTGTGGCTTCCTGAAGTGCCACGACATCCGGACTCGCCGTTTTGATCACCTCGGCGATCTGTTCCTCGCGGCCGACTCCGCCTTCGCGAATGTTGTAGGTGAGGAGTCGCAATCCTGCTGCTCGCTATGTGCTGGTTAGTCGACCAGGTCTTGCGACGTGGTCGAGACTGCTTCCTCATCCACCTTCGGCTTTTTCAGCAACACCAGATACGGTTGATCCATCAACACGTCGCGCAGGTACTGAACGAGTGACGTCGTCGCCTGGATATTCACCGGCCGTTTGGTCATTGCGCAGAGTCGCTGTCGCAGTGGGCCGAGCGCCGACGATGCGTATGGATGCGCTTCGCTGAGGGGAACCGAGTGAATAGCCGGAATGTGGAATTCGTGAAACAGTGTGACCATGTCGCCGCCGACGAAGGTGACGTCGAGATCGCTCGTGCCTGGACCGTCGGCGTCGAACGGTTCGTCAGATCCCCACTTGTGGCCGGTGATCGAGCTTCCACGGAGGATGACCTCTACTCCGTCCGGGGTCGCTTCGGCAAGAGCGTTGATGAATTCGTCGAAGCGTGCCGGGTCGCCTTCGAAAGCGAGCTCAGTTACGCGTTCGCGGATGGTCCGCTGGCTTTCGGCGCTAAGAGTGACGGCTTGATCCTCGGTCGTCTTTGGATCGGTCGTATCGGTGCGAGCTTCTTCGTTCATGCGCCTCTGCTACTTGGTGAGTTTCTCCTTCGCAGAGGCAAGTGTCGAGCCGATCGACCGGTGCGCATCGCCTTTGACTAGCCAAGACAACGCGAAGAAGATGAGAGCTGACGATTCAGGCCAGAAGATCGACGTGTGCCGCAAGTGGGCGAAGAGCGCCCAAGCCATGCTGGCGACAATTGCGATACCGCATATCAGGTAGATCGAGTTGCGCCATTTCTTGCCGGCCGACGGCGTTTCTCCCGGCGCCGTTTGTCTAAAGAGCCAAAGGGAGAAGAGTGCAAAGGTCGAGAAAAGTATTGTCGCGGCAATCACGTGTGCCGTGCCGATCCAGTCGGCCCACCACGGAAGCACTTTCACGATGCCGCTTGGTGGCGTGGTCGGCAAAAGAGCAACCAGCGCGGCGGCGGTGCCCGCTACAATTGCCGCGGCCCGATCGTACTTGTGATTCTCGTTGGCGTAGCCGCGATAGGTCAGCAGAAAGAGCGAGAGTGCGGCGAGAAGACCGACGAAGAGAGAGACTGCTCCTGACCAGTAGTAGGCGCTTATCGAGTCGCCGGACCAGATATCCGTTTCCGCGTTCGGGCGCATCCTGGCGAACATGCCCAGGAGAGCTGGGAGTGCGAGGCCGAGGTAGCCGATGACCTGACGGTGCCGGTCTCCCGATAAATCGTCGGGGCTCTGGCCCGGGGGACGCGGTGAAAGTTGCGCGGCGATTGGTGGAGGCTGCGTCAGCATCGTTAGGATTTCGAGCCGGTTTCCGCGAGTGCTTCACTGGACGCCAGAAACCGCACGCATGCGGAGCCGGGTATCGCGATGCGCTCGCGCGTTTGTGTCAACCTGCCGTTGCCGGGGTCGCGCGCAAACACGACGACAGATCCTGAGCGTTGATTGGCGACGAGCAGCCATCGCCCGGTCGGATCGAGGCTGAAGTTCCGCGGCCAATCGCCGTCGGTTGATATCACCTGTTCGAGCGCGATAGAGCCCGTCGATTCTGTCACCGAGAACACCGCGATACTGTCGTGGCCGCGGTTCGACACGTACAGCGTTCGTCCATTGGATGTGAGGTGAATGTCGCCCGGGTAATTCGTACCGGTCCATCCAGCCGGGACCGTCGAATGAATCTCGAACGGAGATAGTACGCCTCGCTTGGCGTCGAAGCGAAGTGTCGCGACGGTCGAATCGAGCTCATTCGCGACAAACACCAATGGCAGCTTCGGGTGGAACGCGATGTGACGAGGGCCCGAGCCAGGACGCATGACAGCGTCGCCGCCTTCCACGTGATGAAGTGATTTGCCATCGATGTCGAGACGGTAGACATAGACGCGGTCGACGCCCAGGTCGGCTGAGAGCACGAAGCGATTGGATGGGTCTGCAAGAATGCAGTGCGCATGCGGCGTTTGCTGCCGCTCGGCATTGGGTCCTTTTCCAGTGTGCTGATCCAGCGTCGCGGCAGCAGCGAGTGCTCCGTTCGTCTCGATCGGAAGCAACGCGATACTTCCGCCGGCATAGTTGGCAACGAGTACGACGTGCCCGCTTTGGTCCACGCTGACGTAGCAAGGCGCGCCACCTTCCGATGGCTGCTCGTTCAGCCGCGTAAGCGCGCCGGTTTCCTTGGTGATCGCGAAAGCGCTCACCGCGCCCGTCGGTTTTCCGTTGTACTTGTCGAGCTCGTTGACGGCGTAGAGAACCCGCCTGTTGGGGTGAATCGCGAGAAAAGACGGGTTCTCACCGACGTCCACTGAGCGGATTCGTCGCAGCTGTCCCGATCGGCGATCCATGCGGAGTATGTGTATTCCCTCGGGCCGGACGCCTTCGGTATACGTACCAACGTAGAGCAGATCACCATTTGTCTGCGCATCGTCGAGCAACGCGGGACTCTCTGACGCGCCCGCGAGTCCGATGAGGCTCATCGCCGACATCGCAAGGAATTCGCGTCGCGACGGATCATGTGGATCGTTCACCTCGGTGCGCGCACTGGCTTTCCCGGCATGACACTTTCGACCGGCTCACCATTCGCAACAACGGATACTCCGTTCACGATCACATGCTGAATTCCGACAGGGGATAGCGACGGCTCCCGGTAGGTCGAGCGATCCATCACTCTGGCTGCGTCGAAGATCGTGATGTCGGCGTCCGCGCCGACTCGCAGCCGCCCTTTGTCGCGCATCGCCGGCACTCGCGACTCGAGTCGCTGGGCCGGCACGAGTGTCATTTTGTGAATTGCTTCCATCATCGATAGGGACTGAGTCTCACGCACATAGCGGCCAAGCACCCTGGAATATGTTCCTGTTGTTCGCGGATGACCGGAGCCGTCCTGCCAGTATGTGTCGCTCGCAATCATGGTAAGTGGACTTGTTAACGCCATGGTGACCATCTGCTCCGTGTTGTCGTGAACTACAATCGGTCCACCGATCGCCCGATACCGCTCAAAGCTCTCGCGATCCAACCGCTCTCCCGTTCTCGGCCATTCCAGTATCGCCAGTCTCTCAGCGGAGGCGTCTCCATAGATGTCTTTTATCGTGGCGGATTGAATCTCGGTCATTCCGGCCGTGTATGGATATGCTTCTGCGGTCACGTCGTGTCCGCGCGCACGCGCGTCGCTGATCATTGCCAGGGTTGTCGGCGTTTCGGAAAGGCTGGTGCTGTTGACGTGTACCACCTGCAAGGCAGCATGCGTTTCGTCCACGAGCGAAATCTCTTTCTTGACGCCGGCCGCGGTGGGGCGGCAGTGCAGGTGAACGGGCGTCTTGCACGCAGCAGCGAGCCGGAACACGGCCACCTCTTCATCACGAGTTGCAGCGGGCGTGTATTGAAATCCTGCGCCGATGCTGATCGCACCTTGACTCAAGCCAATCTCCATGAGCTTCATCATCTCGCCGATCTGCGCCGGCGACGCATCGCCATAGGCCCCGTCGCCCACTGGCAGAAACGTGCCGTGATCGTTCATCACCGACATTCTGACTTTGATGTGCCCCACGCTGACGCCGTAATTGATTCGCTCGCCGCCGCTTCGCTCGGCATACCAGGCGTCGACGTCCGATGTTCCGACCTCCAGCTCGAATGTCGTCGTCACTCCATCGAGCGAACGGAGCCGATACGTCTCCGGCGTTTGTCCATGATCGTGAAGATCGATGAACCCGGGTGCGACGACCAAACCGAGAGCGTCAACGGTGTCCCGTCCACGTATGAGATCGGTCGTGATGATGGCGATTCGTCCGTCGATCAGGCCGATGTTGCGGACCGCATCGAGACTGGATTCCGGATCCATCACGTGTCCGCCGAGAATTACGCGGTCGTAGATGGCATTTGCGGTCATCGGTTTCTACCGGACCCTACCACGTGCGGTGACCTTCCAGCTTCCATCCACCCGGCCGTTGCGCCCGTACCAGACTTCGTCGTGCAGATTCACTGTGGGGCAGACGTGGCTTGGTATCACCCAGACTTTCTCTCCGATGTGCGCCGGTCCGTCGATCTCAACGTAGCCGTGCTCTTCATTCAGCTTGCGCACGGTCCATGTTCGACCGACGACGCGACCGAACTTTCCGGAATTGACCGCCTGATCGCTCGACAGGGTCTTTGATCCGGCATCGATGACGCATTGGCCGGGCACTGCATTGCTGACCACCGTCGTGAGCACTCGGAGCGCGCAGTCCGCCTCGACGCAGACATTCGCTTCCATGCTGCTTACGTCGTAGAAGACGTATGTGCCAGGTCGAATTTCCGTCGTCTGCGGAATCAGCGGGGTGTTCGCGGCACCTGGTGTCGAGCCTCCGGAGACAATCTTCGCGTTGAAGCCCGCGGCGGAAAGCGCATCGAGAACCGCGTCGATCCTGATGCACGCCGCCTTGAACCCAGTCTCGTCGAGCCAAGACGGCCAGTAGAAGATCCCCTGAAAATCCGAGCACGCTTTCGCGATCTCGACCGCCTGTCCGGGTGACTGCGCGCCGGTGCGACCTACGCCGACATCGACCTCCACCAGCGTCTCGATTCCCTCGAGATCTCGAGCGACCTCGACGGAATCGACTGCGACTTTCACGCGTCGTGTCTTCGCCAGTTCTTTCAGCCGTGGCAGCTTCGCTTTCACAAGCGGGTAGCCGACAAGTACATCCTCGCCGGGCAATACTTCGGCCTCGCCCACCTTGGCTACAGTGATCCCGATGGCTCCCGCATCGAGCTGCATCTGAGCAATCTCGGCGATCTTGTGCGTTTTCACGTGAGGGCGGAGCCCGACGCCCCACTCACGACATTGCTGCTGCATCGTGGCGATGTTGTTCTCGAGGACGTCGAGATCGACGTAGAGAGCAGGCGTGTCGAGGTCGAGAGCGTTCACTATCGCGTTTTCTTCGCTATGCACTCGATCTCGACCGCGATACCGCCCGGAAGCGCGCCTGCCTGGATGGTCGTGCGAGCGGGAAAGGGCGCCGAGAAGAACGTCTCGTAAACCTCGTTCATCGCGGCGAAGTCGTTGATGTCGCGCAGGTAGACGTTGCACTTCATCACGTCATCGAGTGACGAGCCCGCAGCCTCGAGGACCGCTCGAACATTCTCGAAAGTCCGCTTCGTTTCGGATCGAACGTCGCCGAGCTCCAGTTTCCCCGTCTGCGGATTTGTGCATCCTTGCCCCGCAAGGAAAATCAAATCTCCCTCGACGATTGCCTGCGAATACGGACCAAGCGGCTTCGGCGCCTTGTCTGTAACAATGGCGTTTCTCATGAGCTCCTCGTTCTAACCTTTCTTTCCAATCGTCTGGAGTCTCCCCCGGGCTTCATTATTGGTCGAATCGCGTTTGATCGCTTCTCTGAACGCTGCTTCGGCGGCTGCGGTATCGCCTTTCATCAACAGGATGTTGCCCTTGAAGACGGACATCCCTGACGACCTCGGGTAAAGCTTCTCGTTGTATTCGATGAGCTTCAGTGCATCGTTTGCCTTGCCCGCGCGGGCTGTGCGGAACGCGGCGATGTTAAGCGACGCTTCGCTGAAATCGTAGGCATCCCTTCCATAGTATTTATCGCGAAGAACCTTGTATGCCGACAATGCAGAGTCGGCGCTCACTGATACAGTAGTCTCCTGGATCAATGTTGCGAGCGGTACCGGTCGGCTGACACCGTGATGACAAGTCATGCACGTTGCGGTGATCGCCGGATGTTCGCGCCCGGGAATTGTGTCGAGGCGCGCGTTGACCTCAGCGAGCATTCGCATCATCTGGCGCGCCACAACTTTGTTACGCTTCTGGTCGGTGGCGAAATCATACTCGGAGAGATCGATCGATTCGCTTCCAACGTGACAATATGTGCATCGAACGCCGAGGGCACTTGTGAAGTTTCGCATCGTTCCAATGACTTCGATGACTGGCGTCGAGCGCGGGATGACTTGCGTGTTTCTCAGCGAGTCAGGCGGAAACTTGTGCGCAGGTTGGGCCGAGGCGACTGAAGTTGCAGTGAGCATGAGGATGACCAGCTTTCGCATATCCACTCCGTAGTGATTCGTTAACGACGTTCCATGGCGGCTAGCGTTTGGGAATGAGCGCGATCACCCGCACCGGTCCGCCCGATCCTCCTTCGATCTTGATCGGCAGCGCGATGACTGATGCCCCGGTTGCAGGCAGCTGATCGAGATTCTTGAGATTCTCGAGCCCCGGGACATTTCGATCGGCCACAATGCGATGGACGAGGAAATCCTTCGACTGTCCGTAGTCGATGGATGCGACATCGACTCCCAACGCTTTCGCCTTTCGGTCTTCGACGAGCAAGCGCACGGCAGCCTCGCCGAAACTCGGAAAATGCAGCCGTGACACCTCATTGGGAGTGTCGTCGCCGAGGTAGCTTCTCTTGTCGGGCCAACGCTTGCTCCAGTCCGTTCTGAGCAGAACGATTGTGCCCGGTCGAATTCTTCCATGACGTCGCTCGAATGCGAGAACATCGTCGCGTGTGAGACGATAGTCTGCGTTCGCGGCCGCCTTCGCCGAGATATCGATTACAACCGCTCGCCCGATGAGGTGCTCGAGCGGAATCTGATCGCTGGTTTGACGGCCTTCACCGAAATGAATCGGAGCGTCCAGGTGTGTTCCGCCGTGCTCCGGAGCGCTGAACGTGTTAGCGGAGTAAAACCATCCTCCCTCTGTCCGTCCGAATGTCAGACGCTCGAGCTTGAATGTCGAGGGCGATGTTGGTCAGTAGATCGTCTGCGCATTCAGCGAATGGGTCAGGTCGACAAGTCGGTTGGAAAGGAGATCGTCTTGTGCACTTAAGACTGCTGGAACGAATACCAACAACAGTTGCGCGGCCCGCATGGTAGCTCCGGAATCAGTTCATCCGCTAAGATACAGGTCAATCGGCGCGGATGCCCCGTGCAATGCGGGAAGTCACGGAAAGCTGCCCGACGTGGCGCATCGCGTGTTCTGCGGCATGCCCAATGCAGCCGATCACGGTCGAGGGAAGCTTCGCCCTTCCAACCGCGCGAAAGTCGCCGAGCGTTGCAACATCGATCCC
The DNA here is from genome assembly GCA_039933985.1 of Gemmatimonadales bacterium. Classification (GTDB taxonomy): domain Bacteria; phylum Gemmatimonadota; class Gemmatimonadetes; order Gemmatimonadales; family Gemmatimonadaceae; genus UBA4720. Next base: position 8,880 of record JBDTNA010000105.1, read on the forward strand.
GCTGAGCTCGGCGAGCGACTGTTCTATCCTCGAGTCCAGCGTGCCCAGGGCTCCTGCAATCTGGGTCTCGGAGAGCGGATCGCCTTCTGACCGAAGAGCAGCGAATTGCTCTGGCGACAAGGATCCGCCGCGCGAGTAGGTAAAAAGGCGGTCGATGACTCCAGGAATGTGACGGACATGAAATGCGCACGATGCCACGCCGCCGGGGCGCGCGTTCCACTCCGCTTCAGTGAGACCTTCTACAAGCTCGCCGACACTCTCGCGCACCTGAAGAAGAGTATGCGCAAATGGTTGAAGGACCGGCGCAATGGCTTCAACTGGCCCGCGTTGCCACCATTCCGTGTCTGCCATGTGTCTCCAATTATTTTCGAGAGGGTATGAGCCGATCTGGCAGGATGTCCCGCGATTCAATTTAGCGATA